>JBJTMW010000269.1:0-3007 GCA_046070715.1 Aquirufa sp.
TTAGGATTTAACTGTTTTGGACGCGTTTTTAGCAGCGGTTTGAATCGCTGACTTGATCCGGGAATAGGTGCCGCAACGGCAAATATTTCCAGACATATAATTCTCAATATCGGTTTCTGTGGGCTTCGGATTTGATTTCAATAAAGCCGTGGCAGACATGATTTGGCCAGATTGACAATAGCCACATTGCGGGACTTGATGCTCGATCCAAGCCGCTTGAACAATCTTCTCTAGACGTGATGTGCCTTCAATCGTGGTGATTTTCTGTTTTGCGGTGATGCTTCCTACCGGGGTTTGGCAAGATCGAATCGCTTGTCCATCTAGCTGCACGGTGCAAGCGCCACACAGGCCCTGACCACAGCCAAATTTCGTTCCTTTCAATCCCACAATATCGCGGATGGCCCACAATAAGGGCATTTCTGGATCCACCTCGATGCGGTGAACTTTCTGATTAATCGACAGTTCGATTGTTTTCATAGATTTAGAGAATTCGTCTACTGCTAAATTAGCTCCAAATTCGCTAAAACCGAAACACTTTATTCTCCTTTCTTCAACTTATCGTATTCCCGTTGTTCTAATGATCCGACTTGAATTACATACGCTTTCAGGTACTGAATCGCTAGCCCTATACCCCAGCCTAACATCGGCCAGATGGGCCAAGGTATACGATTAATATCTTTATCTTGTGAGGTTAAAAACCAAATAACCCACAGAAAAGGGATGACGATAGAGTAAGAGCCAAGGCTCCTTTTGAATTTGGCACGGCTTCTTGCAATCGCCCATAATTGTTGGTCTGTACTTTCCATAATATTTCGTGTTTCGGTTTCCAAATCCGGAGCATACAACAAGGTCAAATTCGTCCCCAAAACTTCGCCGATCGCATTCATCGAATACAAACTAGGTTTGCCCTCGTTACGTTCCATGCGTTGAACAGTGCGCAAAGCGACGCCACTCTTTTCCGATAATTCGATTTGAGTGAGCCCTTTTGTGGTGCGGATTTCTTTTAATTGTTCTCCAAAATTCATGGGCCAAAATTGGGGTTTAAACTGGTCTTAACAAACGCCTTTTGTATGACTTCTTTGCGTCATCGCTTAAAATTTTCAATGGCCCTGTGCGAACCATCGCAGCCCGGTTTTTTCTTCGTTAAGCCACAAATACAATCCGTTAAACCAATTCCTTTTAGGATGTATTTTTCGTTTTTTTCAATACGCGAGGTGCGCGTTTCGGATTGTTTCCCGTCCGTGAAAAAGCGAAGATAGGCGCGCTGGCGGCCCGGGGTGAGTTTCTCGAAGGCTGTTTTTAAGGCAGGTTTTTTAGCGAAGATTGTCGTTAATTCTTCAGGATGAGGGATTTCGGTAGACTTTTCCAGTTTCAAGCCCATTTTCTCTACCTCGATGGCTTCTAGGATGTAGGCTTTGATGAGCTCTTCTTTGGCCAAAATCTGTTCCACCGAACTGAACTTCATCCAGCGACCTAATTGCGTATGTTCGCCGGGTTTAATCAGCATGCTTTCCTCGTCCTGCAATAACGCACCGTTGAAAAAATTCAGGGCACAATGGTCTTTTAGAGGAGAAATAGCAATCAGGTTTTTCGTGCCTAACATGTACACCGGAGTCTTCCATTTAAAGGTTTCCACCAGCAAACAATCCAATAAAATATGCCGCAAACAGTCCATTTCGGCAGACCATTTTTGGGCATTTTGGATCAGTTCACTTACTTGGGGGTTTTTGGCATTCATTAGAATTCGCAGGTTTAGTGCTTTACTATACAAAGAAAGAAAAAACAGATGAAAACTCGTATCCTCCTCGCCTTAGTATTCGCCTCGAGCACCTTATTTGCCCAAACCCAACCGGTTCTAGTGGCGATGAAAAAACCAACCCTGCGCATAGGGAAATTATCCTTCAAAGATTTAAACCAGAACAATAAACTAGACAAATACGAGGACTGGCGCTTGCCGGTAGACGTGCGTATAAAGGACTTAGTTTCTCAAATGACCATCGAGGAAAAGCTCGGTTTCATGCTAATTAGCACGACGCGCATGGGCGGAGATCAGGTGTTCGCGAATGGCGTGCAGGGAGGTGGCGCTAAAACGACCATTACCGAAGGATTTAACGAGGAGGATTTAGTTCAAAATACCAATATGTTTACCCGCAAGCCTTTAGAGGCGCCTAACATGTCTGCGGCGGGAACCACAAAAGGAGTAACACAATTTCACTTGCGCCACTTCATTTTGCGCGCAAATGCGTCACCAGAGATTATGGCCAAATGGTCGAATAACTTACAGGAACTTTGTGAATCTACTCGCCTAGGTATTCCAGCGATCGTCGCTTCGAATCCGCGTAATCACGTGACGACAGATGCATCTGTCGGATTAAGTGTAGGGGTAACGGCTTTCTCTAAATGGCCAGGCGAACTAGGTTTAGCGGCGATGCGCGATTTTGATTTAACCCGCAAGTTTGCGGAAACGGCTTCGGCAGAATGGCGCGCAGTGGGCCTTCGCAAAGGCTATATGTATATGGCGGATTTAGCGACTGAACCGCGCTGGGGAAGGGTGGAAGGAACTTTTGGGGAAGATGCGGATTTGACATCGAAGATGATTACAGAGATTGTTTTAGGCTTCCAAGGAAATAAACTATCAAACACCTCTGTGGCGATGACCACAAAACACTTCCCGGGTGGTGGTCCCCAAATAGATGGTCAAGATTCACACTTTGACTGGGGCAAATTTGCGCATTATCCAGGGGGCATGTTTAGCTACCACGTGAAGCCATTTAAAGCAGCGATTGCAGCCGGGACTTCAGCCATTATGCCGTACTATTCTGCACCGAAAGGAAAGGAATTCGAAGAAGTGGGATTCTCCTTTAACAAAGCGATTATCCGCGATTCATTACAAGGTAAATTAGGATTCCAAGGTATCATCAATTCAGATACGGGTCCTATCGAAATGATGCCCTGGGGTGTGGAAAAATTGAGCATTCAAGAGCGCTACCAAAAAGCATTGACCGCC
>JBJTMW010000270.1:0-13869 GCA_046070715.1 Aquirufa sp.
CCCGCTAATGACAATAAGGCGATGGTAAAGCAGAAGGCTAAACCCGGATTTTGTTTCGCTAAACCTTCGAACGAACTGAAGTTCTCTGGTTTCTCGGTGCGTCCTGTTTGGTACTCCGCCACTAACATCACAACACCAAAAGCCACGATGGTCGCTAAGGTGTACGATAAGGAATAATACAAGATGGTCGATGTCGTGCTCGCTTGATTCGCACTCACGGTTAATAACATATAACCCGCGTGTGAAATACTCGAATAGGCTAACATGCGTTTCGCCGATTGTTGGTAGACCGCCGTGATGTTTCCAACTAATAGTGTCAACATGCTGATGTAGTAAATCGGATATACCCAAGTCCCATACATCGTTCCAAACGGACCAGAAAGCAATTGGTACAAGGCTGCAAAGCTAGCTGCCTTTACTACTGTCGACATAAACATCGTAAAGATCGTAGGCGCTCCTTCGTACACATCTGGTGTCCAGAAGTGGAAGGGAGCCGCTGAAATTTTAAATAAGAATCCGACTAAAATCAATAATACCCCGATGGATAAAAACACCGGAGTTGATTCTGGCGGGGTATTGGCAATGTTTAAGGCGATGTTCGTTAAGTAGAAAGAACGTGTAGCGCCATAAACTAAGGTGATTCCGAAAAGTAAAATACCGGTCGCAAAAGACCCCATCAAGAAGTATTTCAAGGCCGCCTCGTTCGAACGTAAATTACGTTTGTCTGAACCCGTTAACACATACATCGCTACGGATAGAATTTCTAAGCCCACAAAGAACATGATCAAGTGGTCGAATGAAACCATTAAAATAGCCCCTACAACCGAGAACAAAAGAATCGCATAGTATTCAGCTGGATGCGTGTGCTCTTCGTCGATGCCAAATCCTTTGGAAAAACTAACCACCATAAAGGCCGCTAATTGAATGATTAAGCTGAAACTGATGGAGGTATTCGTGGTGTGGAACATGTGTCCATACCATAACATTTCGTGGTTCCAATCCATAGCCGTCAAAGCCATACTGCCCGCTAAGAACAAGAGCGTCGCAGCTTGAATGGTTTTTCTCGAAAGCCAAAAGCCCAAGAATAAATTTAAAATACCTAGAAGTGATAATGCAATGATAGCCGTCATAATGCTTATTAATACTATTTTATTTGAACCATTGGATTAATTGCTGAACCGCTGGCTCACTAAAACCTAAAACTGTCGATGGGAAAATTCCGCCAAGAATAACCAAGGCGCTCAAAGGAATTAACACCGCTTTCTCCGCAAACGTCAAATCTGCAAAATCAGCCGTAATACGTGACACATTTCCGAACATCGATTTCTGAATCAAACGCAACGTATACACCGCACCTAAGATAATCGTGATGCCGGCGATGATGCCTAGAACTAGATTTTGGTCGAATACACTTTTCAATAACAAGAACTCCCCGATGAAACCGTTTGTTAATGGTAATGCCACCGATCCTAAGCTCAAGATCACAAAAGTGACCGTCAAAGGATACGAGAATTGAGTGATACCGCCTAATTGAGCGATCTCTCTTGATTTTGTTCTGCGTTCAATAATTTCAATCACGAAGAACAATCCGATGATGTTGATACCGTGCGATAACATTTGGTACAAAGCGCCTTGGATACCCTCGATGCTTCCAGATAAAATGCCGGCAGACATCAAGCCCACGTGCGCAAAAGAGGAATAAGCTAATAAGCGTTTCGCATCTTTTTGCTGGATGGCGATAATCGAACCGTAAATTACGCCAATCACCGATAAGATCGATGCTGTTAAACCCCAGGTCGCTACGCCTAACGGGAACATAGGTAAAACCAACCGAATCACGCCGTAAGTACCCATCTTCAACATAATGCCCGATAATAACATCGTTCCTTGCGCAGGAGCTACGGTATACGTATCAGGTTGCCACGTATGGAACGGGAAAACAGGCATCTTGATGGCAAATGCCAAGAAGAAGGCCGCAAACAAATACCCTTGTTGATCAGCGCTTAAGCCTTTCGCTGTTTGGTATAATACGTCGATATCTGCTGAGTGAAACTCGCCTGGCGTAAGTAAATACACATACACTAAGGCGATTAAGAAGAATAAAGACCCAAACAAGGTGTAAACAAAGAACTTAAACGTAATCGCATTCTTGTTTTCGCCGCCGTAAATCGCCGCTAAGAAGTAGATCGGTAATAAGGACGCTTCGAAAAAGAAATAGAACAAGAACGCATCTTTCGCTAAGAAGGCTCCCATTAAAGCTGTTTGCATCGTTAACATCAAACCCTGGAATTGGGAGTTGTTTGCACGATCCGTATTCGCGGTAGTCGCTACGATGAACGGAACTAACAAGGCACATAGTCCGATTAAAACTCCGCTGATTCCATCCACATACAGGGAGAAAGATAAACCTGCTTCTGCTACCCAAGGAGCAGAAAAGGAAACGGGGCTTAGGCGGGCTTCTTGTAAAACAAAAGCAGTAGCTGCTAATTCAATGATGGATGCCGCTAAGGAAATAGCGAACGCGTTCTTTGGCTTGAAGATCAACAAAGCTGACCCAATCAAAAGCGGAAATAAAAGTATAAATAGTAGATACATAGCTATGTGGCGATCGAATTATGGAAGGATCGTGCTTTTTAAACTAACAAATAAGATGACAACGATGGCCGCAACCATGCAGAATAGGTAGATGCCTACGTTTCCTGTTTGGGCTCTGCGGAACTCGCTCGAAGCATATTTCACAAAACGTCCTAGGCCTTCGACGAACAAATCGATTACTAAGAAGTCGATCACTTGGAAGAAGAAGTTCGATAAGAACGCGATAGGCTTCACAAAAAGCATATCGTACAATTCATCGATGTAGAATTTGTGGTAAATCACTTTTTGGATACCTGAGATTTCTGCGTCTTCAGATGGTACTGATTTCTGCATACCAAAAACGTAGATCGCTAGGAAAGCTGGTAAGAATGCCGCTAAAAGTGGGGCTCCACCTTCTAAACTCAAGAAGTTAACTTCTCCCGCTTCACCAGCTTCTGGCAATAGTGGAGCTAACCAATGTGCAAGGAATTCATTCCCTCCCGCAAAATGAGGCAAGTTAATTAAACCGCCACCCACAGAGAATACCGCTAAAATAATCAACGGCAAGGTCATCGTGATAGGCGATTCGTGTAAATGATGCGCTTGTTTTTCCGTTCCTCTGAACTCTCCGTAGAAAGTCAAAATGAACACGCGGAACATATAGAAAGAAGTTAAAGCAGAACCAAGAATCGCTAAACCCCACATGATTGGATCGTGGTGGTAAAGGCTCGCTAGGATCTCATCTTTCGAGAAGAAACCCGCGAAAGGAGGAATACCCGCAATCGCGATCGTTCCTAACATAAACGTGATGAACGTGATAGGCATCTTCGATTTCAATCCCCCCATGCGGCGAATATCTTGTTCGTCAGACATGGCGTGAATCACAGAACCCGCTCCTAAGAACAATAGGGCCTTAAAGAACGCGTGTGTCATCACATGGAAGAACGACGCCGTGTAAGCGGAGGCGCCTAAACCCATAAACATATACCCTAATTGAGATACCGTTGAATAGGCAAGGACTTTTTTGATATCGTTTTGGAATAGACCAATCGCAGCGCCTAAAAGGGCCGTTGCTAATCCGATCCAACCCACAAAATGCAATACTTCTGGGCTTAATTCAAACAAGGCATTCGCTCGGATAACCATGTAAATACCCGCTGTCACCATCGTCGCCGCGTGAATCAAAGCCGAAACCGGCGTAGGACCCGCCATCGCATCTGGAAGCCAAGTAAACAAGGGAATCTGTGCTGATTTACCCATCGCACCGATTAATAAACAGAAAGCGATGATGCTTAAATCAGTCGTATAGTCGCCACTTTGAATCGCCGTGAAAATCGTTTGGTAATCGGTTGTTCCAAAATCCTGGATCAACAAGAAAATACCTACTAAGAAACCTAAGTCACCAATACGGTTCATAATGAAGGCCTTGCGCGCAGCATCGCCGTACGAATTCTTTTGGTTCCAAAACCCGATCAACAAGTACGAACACAAACCTACACCTTCCCAACCGATGAACAAGACGGTAAAATTCGCCCCTAAAACGAGAATCAACATGAAGAAAACGAACAGGTTCAAGAAGGCAAAAAACTTACCAAAACCCGCATCGTGGGACATATACCCAATCGAATACACGTGAATCAAGGTGCCCACTCCCGTAATCACGAGCAGCATCAAGATCGACAATTGATCGATTTGGAAGGCAAATGGAATCTCTAATGAGCCTACCTTAATCCAGTCCGCGATGGGAAGAATTTGTGCCTGACCGTCGAAATTCAAGAATAACTGAAGGGATAAAGCGAAGGCAACCAAGGGAGGAATAGTTCCAATGATGCCCGCGATTTGCTTCGGTAATTTCGGGTACGCTAAACCATTAATAGCAAAGCCTAGTAAGGGTAAAAGGGGAATGAGGAATAGTAATGACATATTAATTGGGCGGAATATTGCGCTTAATTAGTTTTTCAATTTGTTAAGAACACCGATGTCGATGCTTTGAATATTTCGGTAAATCATTACGATGATCGCTAAACCGACAGCTACTTCTGCTGCGGCCACAGCCATAATGAAGAATACGAAAATTTGACCGGCTGGGTCAGAATAGTAGGAAGAAAAGGCAGCTAACAATAAGTTAACGGCATTTAGCATTAATTCGATCGCCATAAATACGATGATCGCATTTCTACGGGTTAATACGCCCAAAATACCAATGCAAAACAAGGCTGAGCTCAGCATAATGTAATGGGTTAATGGAATCGTACGGATAATTTCTGGTATTGATTGCATAGTCTTTAATTATTACAAAGGATTCAGGCAAAAGCCCGTCCAAAAAATGCATTTATGCGAGGCAAAAATACGAAAATATCTGATAGCCTCGACATCTAAAATGCCTTAACGCTGAAAACCTTGCAATTTTATTTCGGTCAGTTTGCGCTTGGTGTCCATGGGGAAATCGCCCTTCATCATCCAGTCGTAATAAGAGGGGTCAGACTTCAATACATCAAGCACAGGTCTACCGATGTGTTTGCCAAAATTAAAGCAAGCCACTCGCTCTTTATTGTAGGCCATGCGATTAGCGTAGTCAATTGAATTCGAGGCACTTAGTTCGTGCAGTTTGTCCATATCGTTTTGGATCGGGAATACTTCTTTCCCGTCTGCATCTTTAATCGACTTGTTCGCATAGTGTTTCACTTGCGCATTTAATACTTCTAGTGTTGCGAGTACATCCGCCTCAGCGCCGTGTGCTCCGATTAATTCTTTGCCACAGTAAAATTGGTAGGCAGCCGTTAAATTACGAGGCTCCATTAAATGGAAAATGCGTTGTGCATCCACTAATTTTCTGTTTTTCATATCGAAATCTACCTCAGCGCGCAGCATTTCCTCCACTAGCATTGGTACATCAAAACGATTGGAATTAAAACCGGCCAGATCGCAACCATCTAAAAAAGTAGAAAGTGAGCGAGCTACCATTCGAAAAGTAGGTTCATCTTTCACATCTTCATCGTAGATGCCGTGCACTAAAGAAGCCTCCAAAGGAATCGGGATACCTGGATTCACGCGACGCGTTTTTACCTCCACGGTTCCGTCTAGATTGGCTTTGGCAATCGAAATCTCCACAATTCGATCGCGGTTAATTTGTATACCCGTCGTCTCTAAATCGAAAAATGCGAGAGGTTTCTTTAGTTGTAATTGATGTTCCATAGGATATTTTAAAATGGGCTAAAGCAAAGGTAAGTTATTATTACCTTTGTTACATGAATTTTAGCCCGAAAGCAATTTTTTTGGACTGGGACCACACTTTGTGGGATCACGACTTAAATGCCAAAGAAGTTTTACTAGATTTAGCCGCCGAATACTCACTAGCCATTGAGCCCCTAAGCTACTGGGCGACCTTTGAAAAAATCAATAATGCTTTGTGGGACCAATATGCGGCGGGCGAAATTTCGCAGGCAGAATTAAGGGAGACACGATTTGTGCGCTTTTTTCAAGAGTTGGGCGTCGAAGGTCCGGCGGTGGAATTTGGCGATAAATACCTTTCGCGCGCGCCTCGGAAGACGAATTTGATGCCGGGGGCTTTTGAAGTCATTCAAGATTTAGCGGCCCATTTTCCATTGTACATTTTGACAAATGGTTTCGACGACATTCAATACGTGAAGATTGAAGGCGCCGGAATGCGTGGATTTTTTCAGGAAATTATCACGTCTCAGCAAGTGGGGACGAAGAAACCGAGTCCTTTGTTTTTCGAATATGCCTTAGAACGCGCAGGTATTCTAGCAGAGGACGCCTTGATGATCGGGGATCACGTAGAGGCTGATGTTCGGGGAGCGTTAAACGTGGGAATTCCCGCGATTCATTACAATCCCTTTTCGATAGAAACGGATTTGCCGTACGAAATCCAGCATCTAGACGAATTGAGGGAATTACTCAAAAATCGATAATTGATTATCGCTTGATTTGCGGTCAAAAATCTTCTTGTCCCGGATGAATTTCTTGTTCTCTTCTAAGAAAAGAATGAACTTCTCTATTTGGTCGTATTGAAAGCTGAAATCGATATTTTTCACATGGTAAGATTCCACATACACCTGTTTGAAGTCCGTAATAACGTAGTCTAGGCGCTCAATTCCGTATTTCTGTAGACCGAGTAAATACAGGTTTTGGTGGTTGTGTAGGAAGCGATTGGGCTCATAATAAGCCGTGCTTTTTAAGTCAAAAGCGACCGTTTCGCCCACCCCATCAATATAGCCATAGATTTGCGCGTTTTTATAGCGCGATTCTACGTAAAACTGGGTCTTGTATTTAACCGGCAATAATTCGCGCGCTTGGTCGATAATCCCCTCCGCAAACGCCTCTTCATTTTCGCCCAAAGTCACCGCTCGCTCAAAATCAATCCCTTTTTGCTGCGCATTTGTCGTGGGTTTACGTACGCGGTTGATGCGATCAATTAGCTCGATTTCATCCACGATGATTTTGCCATTTCCATCACGGGATTGGCTCACGTAGAGGTTAAAGGAATTTAAAAGCGTGGGATATAAGCGGTAAATCATGCTGCAATTTATTTAATTTGGAGGCGAGTCACAATTTCATCTTCGATTAAATGCGATTTTGTGATCTCTGCTACGTCTTCCACTTGTACATTGCCGTAGAAAACACCTTCTGGATAAACGACCATGGTGGGTCCTTTTCCGCAGAAATCGAGGCAACCAGATTTTTGGACGCGGATTTTAGCCGTTCCGCCTTGGGCTGCATAGCTCGCGCGGAAAGCGTCGACTAATTCCATTCCGTGACCAGAACCGCAGCATTTTTTAGGGGCATCTTTGTCGTTAGCGCAGATAAATACGTGTTTTTCGAAGTGCATAGATTTAGCTATTTAAAAGTAATACAATAGGGCAATGATCAGAATGTTTGACATCCGGTAGGATAGAGGCGTGTTGGATTTTTTCTGCCAAAGTCTCAGAGACCATTTGGTAATCAATTCGCCAACCCAAATTCTTCCCCCGAGCTCCCGCGCGATAGGACCACCAGCTATAGTGGTGAGGTTCTGAGTTAATCGCTCTAAACGAATCGACAAATCCTCGGCTCACAAATCCATCCATCCATTCGCGTTCTTCTGGAAGGAAACCAGAACTGTTCGCATTGCCTTTCGGGTTATGGATGTCGATGGCTTTGTGGCAAATATTGTAATCACCTGCGATGACTAAATTCGGGAATTCGATCTTCAGGGCATTGATGTAGTTTTGGAAATCGCTTAACCAATCCATTTTGAAAGCTTGTCTTTCATCACCGCTGGAGCCGGATGGCATGTAGACGCTCATCACGGAAAATCCGTCATAATCAGCACGTAACACGCGACCTTCGGCATCGTATTTATCGATACCGCAACCCACTGACACATTATTTGGCCTGATTTTACTGAATATCGCTACGCCTGAATAACCTTTTTTCTGTGCGGAATGCCAGTAGACCTCATATCCCAAAGCGAAAATTTCGCTCAAGTCTACTTGTTCTACCTCGGCCTTCAACTCTTGAATGCAGACGATATCCGGATTTTCTTCTTGCAGCCAAGAAACAAACCCTTTAGTGATCGCGGCCCTAATGCCGTTTACGTTATAACTAATGATCTTCATTCTCGAATACCTCGGTTTTGAAATAATGAATGATGTGTGCTTTTAGGAGTATTTCTTGCTCTTTTAATGGCAGCGACGGAATTCCTTGTACATTCTCCCAATGTGGCCAACCCTCCTCATCTAAGCCCTCTAAACGGTAAAAGTCACTGTAGCTCAATACCTTACAGGTGGCGATATGCAGGAGATCTTGCTTCTGTTCTTTGGTAAAATGCGCGTGTCCTTGTCCTAATTCCTGAACCCCGATCATCAACAAGATCGGTTCCATTTCAGTGGGACGCTTGCCAAACGAGTTTTCGAAAAAATCGAGAATCATCTCCCATTCTTCTATGACTAGTGCCGGCTCGAATTCCATATAGGTTGCTGATTAAATGAGGTGCAAATTAGCCACAAAAAATGATTAATTGCCGTATATGTCGTAATTTTGAAAACCAATAACCAAAAAATCAGTTTATAAAATGCATTCAATTGCACAGAAGCGTACATTCACAAGTCATCCTGCTCACAAACGAACCTTTAAAAAAATGAAATCCTTCTCCATCCCCTCTTTGTTCAAGAGTAATTTGATCGGTCGGATTAAGGAGGCGCGGCGAGTTCAAGATAAATTAAAGAAAGATTTCACGCCTACACACCTGGATTTTGGTCCTGTGGAGGTGTTGCTTTCCCGTCATTTTGGTTTTTGTTATGGCGTGGAGAATGCCGTAGAAACAGCCTACCAGATTATTGATCAAAACCCAGATAAACGGATCTTTTTGTTGTCAGAAATGATTCACAATCCAGCAGTTAATGCGGATTTGTCAGACCGAGGTGTGCGTTTTATTCAAGATACACACGGGAATCAATTAGTAGACTGGTCGGAGTTGAGCTCGAATGATGTGGTGATTGTGCCTGCTTTTGGGACCACTTTAGAAACACAGGCCATTTTGCAATCGCGCGGAATTGATCCCTACGCGTACGATACGACCTGTCCTTTTGTGGAAAAGGTGTGGAATCGTGCAGATGCTATTGGTAAAAAAGATTATACCGTCATTGTGCATGGAAAACCGAGTCATGAGGAGACGAAAGCGACGTTCTCGCATTCTCAATCCGTGACACCCACCTTGATTATCAAAGATATCAAGCAGGCTGTCGCTTTAGCAGACTACATAAAGGGGGAAAATTCGCCGGAAGAGTTTTTTGCAGAATTTGCCGGTCAATATTCTGAGGGTTTCGATCCTATCAAGGATTTAAAACGCATCGGGGTAGTCAATCAGACGACGATGTTAGCCACGGATACGCAAGAAATTGTGGATTATTTACGCCAAATCATTCGCCTTCATTTTCAGCTAGAACCCGAAAATATCAAAGACTATTTCGCTGATACGCGCGATACCTTATGTTACGCCACGAATGATAACCAGAGTGCTACATATGGCTTATTAGCCGAGGAAGCTGATTTCGCCTTGGTTGCGGGGGGCTACAACTCGTCTAACACCGCGCATTTGGTGGATTTATGTATGCAGAAACTGCCTACCTATTTCATAAAAAATGCGGATAAATTGATATCTGCAGAGCAGGTATTGCATTTTGATAACGAGGACAAAGAAGAAAAAACAGCTCACTCGTTTATCCCATCTAAAGAAAAGGTGCGCGTATTATTAACCTGTGGAGCTTCTTGCCCAGATGCGGTGATGGAAGAAATCTTGCGCAAATTAGTTTCCTTTTTTCCAGGAGCGAAAGACGTGGAGGAAGTCGTTAATACGAATCTACAATCTTCTTAACAGCAGGCAAATAACCTTCACCGAATAGATTCACATGTACTAAAAGTGGATACAGATTGTATAAAGGAATACGTTCGTGGAATCCTTTTTCGATGGGAAAATTAGCATGGTAGGCTTCGTAAAAGGCTTCATCAAATCCTCCAAACATCGTGGTAAAGGCCAATTCCGCTTCTCTAAACCCAAAATAACACGCCGGATCCACTAGTGTAATTAAACCTTGCGGATTCGTCATCGCATTTCCAGACCAAAGATCTCCGTGAATTAAGGCGGACTTTTCATTAGGAAGGAGAGATGGTAATTTTTCGAATAAGGTTTCGAATTTTGCCTCTAAAGCGGCATCGATTTTACGATCATAGATCGCTCTCGCTAACTGGTTTCTTAATCGATGTTCGATAAAAAAGCGAATCCCATCTTGATTCCAGGTATTGATTTGCGGAGCCGCTCCGATGTAATTCGTGTAATCGAGTCCGTGACCCTTATCTGATGTATTTTTGTGCAATCGAGCCAGTTTCTCTCCAAAATCCACCCAGTAATTCGCCGCCTTTTCTCCTGATGGAATGCATTCCATCATCAAGTATTCTTTCTCCTCCATCGTTCCTGTTCCGATCACGCTCGGCACGGAAATGGAGGAGGTTTTTCCGATTAAATCTAGGTTTTTCGCCTCTGCATCAAACAGGCCTTGGTGGTCTCCTTGGTTCCATTTGATGAAGTATTCGTCCGCATTTTTCAGTTGCACGCGCACCGCTAAATTAAAATTTCCCCCGTAGAAAAATTCGAGGTCCTTCACTTCGGTGTTCTCCCCTAAATGATGCTGGATAATTTTATCAATAAATTGGTATTGTGCTTGCGTTTCCGTGGACATGGGACAAAATTACCTTATTTTCTTTTAAAAAGCGGAACCGTACTGCAAGGTTCTCCAAAAAACAGGCTCTTCGCCACCGGTTGCAATAATTGCGTGATTTTCAAATAGGCCTCGGTAGGAACGGATTCTTTGGAGCAACCTTTGATGACGATTTTGGCATCCTGAAAATCTTCCGGCTTTATTTTCGCCAAAGCCTGTTCAAACAAAGTCTTTTCTAAATCGGCAAGATTTCCAAAAACGAGCGTCTTTGCAAACGGAGTCAGTTGAACGCCTAACAACATATAAGCCCAAGTAGGAATAATCGCATCCTCGCTGCAACCCACTGCGACGTGTTTTCCAGCATAGCTCGACCAATCGTGGCCAACGATAAACTCCCTGAAATCCTTTTCGCGCAAGGCGATGCCTTGGAATAATTGATCCTTGATGTCGATGAAAACACGCTCACCCGGAACGCGTAAATCTTCTAGGTCGATCTGCGTTAGCCCACTTTGGTTGACTCGGTTGATGATTTCCTCTGCCATGCTACAAGGATTTAAGTTTCGGTTTGGTGCCCATATATTCCTTTAAATAGTCGGGCTCTTTGGTAACGAGGTTCTCGAATTTTTGGTTCAAAAAAGCCTCGTGGGCTAAAATTCCCATATATTGAGCCTCAGGTAATAAAGGTCCATCTAGAAATGTGATGGAGGAATGCGTGCAGCTTTCTTGCCATTTCGCGGATCCATTGCCGAAAGCCAAAACGGAGGTAAAACCTTGGTAAGACTCTGGAGATAAAATGTGCGCCTCCTGGGGAGATAGCTCCAGTAGATCTGACGAATAAACGGCTGCATATACCTCCATTCTGCGCGCGTCTAACATGGGTAAAAGCAACGAGCTTGCGGGTGCATTGACTGCGGAGGCCAATACCTGCAAAGTGGGTAAACAGATTAATGGCTTGTCCAAAGCGAAGCAAATTCCTTTCGCTGTGGCTAAACCGATCCGTAAACCCGTGTAGGATCCTGGTCCGTTTGAAACGGCCACGGCGGAAAGTTCAGACAGCGCGCGTCCCGCCGTCTTCATCACCTTTTCGATCAAAAGTGTGAGTGCTTTGGAATGAGAGCCCTCTTCTGAAACTAATTCATGCGTGATCAACTGCCCATTTTCGTGTAGGGCAACGGAACAGTTTTGGGTCGATGTATCTAGACTCAGGATAAGACTCATTTCAAAGCGCTAATTAATTCCACCCCTTTTAAAAGGCTCGGATCGTGTTCAAAAGACCATTCATTAATCCCTTTTTTCAGGTAATAATGGTGCACTATTTCTTGTTCTAATAACGCGGAAATAACTTTTTTGTTCGCTGTTAGTTCTTTAGCGATCGAGGAATCCCATTCCGGCTTGATTTTCTCCAGCGTGGCTGTCAAGTTCGCATACAAAGGATCTTTCTGCGTTTCCTTCAATACATCGCGCATCTGTTTCTCTAACGGACTTTCGTATTTGAATTTACTCGCTTTTACCCATTGCACGAATTCCTCAAATTCCGGTTCGGTCAAATGAAAATTTGCCGCTGCTGAAATGGACGTATGTTTTAATTTGAATAGTCGTGCATATTGGAAGAAGATTTTCTCTTTCAAAAGTTGCTGTGTCAAACTGTTTGCCTGCGGTCTGCCCACCAAAACGTCGGGTTCGATTCCTCCGCCAGCATTCACCTTTCGGCCATTCCTTGTTTTAAATTCTTGCTTAGTCGTGTCTTTATTGCCAGAATAATCGATGGCCTGAATGCAGCGACCGCTCGGGATGTAATATTTCGCCGTGGTAATTTTGATTTTCGCGCGGTAAGGCAAATCGCGTGTCACCTGAACGAGACCTTTCCCAAAACTGCGTTGTCCCACAATCGTCGCCCGGTCATAATCTTGCAAAACACCTGCCACAATTTCGGCTGCGGAGGCCGAGTTTTGGTTAATTAAAACGACCAGTGGAATGGAATTATCCCAGCTCGGATTCAAGGCCTTGTAGGACGTATTCCACTCTTGTAATTTACCTTTGGTGTTAACAATAGGGGTTTCTTTGTCTAGAAAGAGATTGCAAATGTCCACCGCCTGCGTGAGCAAGCCACCAGGATTATTGCGCAAATCCAAAATCAATTTCTTCATCCCCTCCTTCTTCAATTGAACGAGGGCTGTTTTCATTTCTTTGGTCGCGGATTGATTAAATTCTTCTAATTCGATGTAGCCGATGCCTGGTCGAATAATGCCGGAATAACCCACATTTTTGATTTGAACGGTAGACCGGTTGATGCTTACCGATAAAGAGGCATCCCCCCGTTTAATTTCGGCGACCAATTTGCTGTCTTTGGGGCCTTTGATTAATAAACCTGGATCAGAATCTTCCGTAATCTGGTTTCCATTGATGGAAATTAATTGATCGCCTATTTGCAATCCAGCTTGCAAGGCGGGACTGGATTCGTCTACATACGTAATGTAATAACCTTTGTCTACCCAGGAAGCGCGGATGCCGATTCCTTCGTATTTTCCGGTGGTGAGCGTGGTAAATTCGTCCAAATCTTCTTCTGGATAATAAACTGTATAGGGGTCTAGCTGGTCCAGCATTCCGTCGATGGAGTTTTGAACGACCTTGTTCGGGTCGATGGGATCGACATAGAATTGATTGAGTTCTTTGATGACGCTGGCGTAGATGTCCAGGTTTTTGGCCAAATCAAACAATTGGTCCGCCCGGCTAAAAGCCCACAAGCCCACACCCAAAAATACGAAAAGGCTTATTTTAAGTAGCTGCTTCATTTGTTAGGGTGAATTTGTCTAAAATGGCGGCCATTTTTTTCTGAATTTTGTCTGAGGGTTCAATGGTAGAGCCAATATAGACAAAAGCCAATACATCTGGAAGTTTTGCTTTTCCTTCTACTTGAAAATGGGGTTTGTTCAGGCGGTAGGCCTCGCGGATGCGACGCTTGAGGGTATTTCGGTCCACGGCTTTCGAAAATCTGCGCTTGGGCACCGAAATTAAAATCTGTGGATTCGCCTGATCCGCTTCATAGGGATTCTGGCGGATGTATAAAACACGAAAAGGA
>JBJTMW010000271.1:0-5124 GCA_046070715.1 Aquirufa sp.
TGTATTAAATCGTTTAGATCAAGATTTTCACTTTGAGGCCAAAGGCTCCTCTCCCATCCCCGTGCACATCGATGCCGCTGAAGGCATAGGTGGACATAATGCGGGCGCACGTCCGATGGAGCTACTTTTAATGGGATTGGGTGGTTGCACGGCAATCGATGTCATCCTGATTTTAAAGAAGCAACGTCAAGTCGTGGAAGACTTCCAAATCCGTGTTTCAGGCGATCGCGAAAAGATCGAAGGAACCGAGAAAACTCCCTTCCGTCAAATCAACATCCAATTTGAATTGAAAGGCCAAATAGACGGATTGAAAGCCCTCAAAGCGATTCAAATGTCTATGGACAAATACTGTTCAGCTACCGCTCAATTAGAGCCTAGCTCAACCATTACTCATACCTTAGTTTTAAACGGAGAAAAATTCGAGGCATAATATGCAAGCATACTTAGATTTATTAACTCACATTAAGGAAAACGGCACCTTCAAATCTGATCGTACAGGAACAGGTACAACGAGTGTTTTTGGCTACCAAATGCGCTTTAACTTAGCAGAAGGTTTTCCTTTAGTTACAACGAAGAAAACGCACTTAAAATCGATCATTCATGAACTATTATGGTTTTTAAATGGCGAAACGAATATTGGCTATTTAACTGAAAATGGGGTACGAATTTGGGATGAATGGGCAGACGAAAACGGAGACCTAGGTCCTGTGTACGGAAAGCAATGGAGAAGCTGGGAAGGCGCAAATGGTGTGGTGATCGACCAAATCAAAGAGGCCGTTCACACGCTTAAAACGAATCCTGACTCCCGTCGCATCATCGTGAGTGCTTGGAACGTCGCAGACCTGCCTAAAATGGCCTTAATGCCTTGCCATGCCTTCTTTCAGTTCTATGTGGCAAACGGAAAGCTTTCATGCCAATTATACCAACGCTCCGCAGACGTATTCTTAGGTGTTCCCTTCAACATCGCTTCTTATGCCTTATTGACGATGATGATGGCGCAAGTGTGTGATTTAGGGCTAGGTGATTTTATTTGGACGGGTGGCGACACTCACCTATATAGCAATCATATGGAGCAAGTGGATCTGCAACTAACGCGCACTCCTCGAGCCTTGCCTACGATGAAAATCAATCCAGAGGTAAAAGATATTTTGGCTTTCAAGTACGAAGACTTCACGTTGGAAGGATATGATCCTTATCCGGGGATTAAGGCGCCTGTAGCGGTTTAATTAGATTATAGAGCATAGATTATAGAGTAGAGATTTGGAATCGGCTTCGCCGATTATTTCAGAAACATACTCATCAAAAAAAGCGGCCTGTGCCGCTTTTTTTGATTCCAAATTTATGCTTTGTGCTTTATGCTCTATGCTTTACATCTATGCTCTCTACTCTATTATCTCTAATCTAGATTATTCCCGCTGCTGCACATCCTCCAAAATCTTACAATCCTTATACTCCTCATCAATAAAGATAAACACATCATCTTTAGCCTTCATAAACCACTTTTCAATCGCGTTGTTCTTTTTACGAGATAAAGTGATTTGAGATAGCTTTTGGTAATCATCCTTTAAGTTCGCAAAGTGTGGCGGGTGTTTTGCTTTGAAAAATAAGATACGCACCGCTGAGCGACCATCATCCGTGCGAAAAGGAATTGGGGTAGAAATTGTTCCTACCTTCATCGAATCTAACGCGAAGAATAAGGCTGGATCCATTGTTCCGTCGTAAGCTAAACGATTTCCCCCGTTAGCTGCATCCATAATAACACCTCCGGCATCTTGCGTCGCTTTGTCTTCAGAGAATTCTTTTGCCGCCTTTTCAAAGGTTGTTGAATCGCGTTGAATAAGTACGCGTATGCTATCTAGGAATTTCGTTGGCTCTGTCAAATCCAGTTTCTGGTAATCAGGACGCAATAAAATGTGACGTGCGTGGTATTCTTGACCTCTGATTTCTAATAATTGAATTAGGTGAAATCCAAATTCTGACTCAACTACGTCTGACATTTGGTTCGGCTTTAAGCGCAAGGCAGCTGCTTCGAAAGGTGCAACCATGGCTCCACGTTTAGCAAAACCTAAGTCTCCACCGCGTTTTCCGGAACCTAAATCTTCTGAATGTACTTTGGCCAAATCTTCAAAACTCTCCCCTTTCTCTACGCGACGACGGAAATCTAATAACTTCGCATATAATTCTTCCTTCTGATTCTTGTTCGGCTTTGCGATGCGGATAATGTGGCTAATTTCCACTTCTGCAGGCAAATAAGGTAAGGAATCGCGGGGTATTTCGTTGAAAAATGCGGCTACCTCTTTAGGAGTAATCTTCACATCATCCGTGATTTTATCTTGCATTTTGCGGCCTGTTAATTGCTCTTTTAACGAAGAACGTAAATCTTCTTTCAACGTGGCAATGGACTTCCCGTAAGCCTCTACGATGTTTTTGGCAGAACCATATTGGCCTTCCATTTGCTCCATACGGCTATTCAGTTCGGCTTCGATTCGTTTATCATCTACGATGACCGAGTCAATTTCCGCTTTAGCGAGCATTAATTTGTTTACGACTAAACCTTCCAAAATTTGGCAACGATTAGGCGTATTCGCTTGTCCGCTCGTAATGTATTGTTGGTATTGATTCTCCACCTCAGATTTCAAAATGAAGTAATTATCAACCTTCACAATGATGCGATCCAATACATTTTTATTTGCTTCCTCTTGCGCGAACGCAGATAAACTCCCTAACACCAAACACCAACCTAAAACCCAACGAGTCAATTTCATATTTCTATTATTTCAGTAATTTTTCTAATTCAACTTGGTTAATCACCACCGGGTATTGCTGCTTTAATTTAGCTACCCATTCTTTCTCTAAACGTTCCTGAAGGGCACGAATCACTAAACCTCTCGCCTCTTCAAAAGAACGCGGACGTTCAGGCTCTACTTTCTTTACTTCCACAAAGGCAAATTTACCAGCAGCCTCATAATTTTTAGGACCTACCGTCCACTCAACTGCATCGATCACAGGAGATACTCCCTTTTTAAAGTAACCCTCTTTCGCCTCTAAACTCTCTGGTTTCAACGCATTAAAACGCTTCACCACATCGTCCATACTCGAAGAGAAGAAACGGAAGGAAACGCGGGCATTTTTAGTTTTCACTGTTTTGGAAGCTGCTTTCAAGTTCGCTTCATCCTTTTGAATGATGCGGTGGGAAGAAATCCCTTTGGCATTTAAATAAGAAACGACCTTATTAATACGCGCTTCCGATAAACTATCTTCTTCTGTGGCATCGCGGTGTCCCGAAATTTCCACGACATAGTCCACATTCTTCGCCATGGTCAAGAATAGTTCCGCTAATAATTTAGTTGATGATTCCTCTAATTTTGATTCCTTTAAACCAAAAGATAGGTCAGCAAACTTCTTATTCATCGGGTAAGGAGACTTTTTCAATAAGTCCAAAGCCTCTTTCAACGTTTTCTGCGTATCAGCCACCACTAATTTAGCTTCCACACGCGCAGGCATAACGAAGGCCACTTTATTCGCTTGATAGAATTTAGCTTGCGTTAACGAGTCTAATGACTTTTCGAAAATCTCCCGATCCGTCATTTTGCTAAATAAACTCCCTTCTAAGAAA
This sequence comes from Aquirufa sp., assembly GCA_046070715.1. Classification (GTDB taxonomy): domain Bacteria; phylum Bacteroidota; class Bacteroidia; order Cytophagales; family Spirosomataceae; genus Aquirufa. Next base: position 3,617 of record JBJTMW010000271.1, read on the forward strand.
TCAGCCATCTGCTCTTTAAAAGCGGGATATTTACTTTCTAAATTCGCTTCCTCCGCATTCAATGTCTCCTTCTCAATCAACTCATCTAAATACGATTGTTCCGAAACCACAGGGAGATAACCAAGTGATTTAATCCGTCTCTTTTGCTGAGCCTTAACGTGGGCATAAAAATCACCTACCGTGTATGTTTTATCTAAAACAGAAAAAATAGGCTCTTGTAAAAATGGCTCAGATCCTGTTCTTTCCACATTCATTCGTTCAAAGGCCGCTTTCTTAGTTGCTTCTTGCACAATCACTTTATTCTCCACGCGAACACGCTTCATAAAAGCTTGCTTGATCAAACCTTGGCGATCGGCATCAGTCAACACTTTTTGTTTGATAAACTCTGACATATCCTCAAATGTCAAGAGTGGTTTTTTATCCAACAACTTAAATAATTGCCAGCCTAAATTCGTCCGAATGGGCTTAGAAATATCTCCTAATCGCTCTAATCCAAATAAAGCATCTTGCAATTCCTCACTTAAATCAGAAGAAAAATACCAACGTCTAATCTCTCCCCCACGCCCTCTTGAATAAGGATCCTCCGAATAATTCTTACAAACTAATTCGAAACTTTCTCCCGCCTTTAAATAGGCTTCCACCTGTTCGATTTTCTTTTTAGCCTCTACTTGCAAAGCGGTAGGTGCATCCACCGCAGCAGATACAATAATATGAGCTAAACGAATCTTACCTGAATTAGGGCGTTGATTCAAAATCTTAACGATATGGTAGCCACTGGCTGTACGGAAAGGCTTTGAATATTCCCCTATTCCAATAGAATAAATGGCATTTTCGAAATCGTAAGCCGTTTGAAGTGAGGTGATATACCCTAAAACTCCGCCTTTTGCAGCTGACATCTCATCTTCTGAAAAACGGGACGCTAACGCAGCGAAATCTTCGCCAGCTTTTAGTTTCTGGTAGATATTCTCGATTTTCTGAAAAGCAATTAAGGTATCAGCAGGACTTGCATTTTCTCCCAATTTGACCAAGATTTGGCTCACTTTCTTTTCTTCCTTCATCCGCTGGTACGCCTGCTTAACCAGCATGTCCAACGTAGGCATATCCACCAAATACGGCGTAGCTAATTCTTTTCTAAAACTCGCGTATTCATCCTTAAAGTCTGGTTGATCAGCTAATTTCTCTTGTTCCGCGGCTACGATTTTCAATTGGTAATCGATGTAGTCAGATAAAAAAGCCGCTTGATTGTCTTTCGTAATACTATCAGACTCCACGAGTGGCTTGTAGACTTGCAGAAAACTCTCTGCCGATATCTTCTTAGGACCTATCTGAATAACGGACGCACTTTGCGCAAAACCTGCAAAAGGCAAACTCAAGACTAATCCAATAAGCAATTTTATTTCCTTCATTCTTACTAATAAGCTAACAAAATTACGAATAATCCCCGACAAAAACGGTTAATATACGTTAATTGGAATCTGATACCGGTATTCATAGGCATCGATCATTTT
>JBJTMW010000272.1:0-3210 GCA_046070715.1 Aquirufa sp.
GGGATTTTAAACTGATGTATAAATGCCAAAGAAGCGGCAGGAACCTCCTGCGTCCAACTCACCTCGTTAGGCTGCTTGGTTTTATAAATGGTTTCCCAGTGTTCTTTTACGTCTGCTATCATGACACAAAATTGGGGAAAATCAAAGGCGTTTAATGTGACTTATGTCACTTCCCTACCTTTTCAATCGGGCGAAATCGCAGGGCACTCCAGGTATCATCAATGGAAATCGCAGAAACCGTGGTAATGCCAAATTCCTCTGCCGCCATTCGGATGCTATCGCGATTGATGTTTGATTTCAATTTGGAAGTTCCTTTGGGGTAGGCAATCCAGAAAACACTATCTGGGACAATTTGCTTAAGTCCCGTGCTTAGAAAATGAAGCAACGCGTCTTTGTCAGAAACGAAAACAAGGGTGTTTGTACTGGGAGTCGCATTGAACTCCATTTTACATCCCTGTTCAAGAAATGCTGCAGCAAGGTCAGAGGGTGAATGGATAACCATTCCATCGCCTTTGAATCGGAGTTTTTTCAGTACTTCTTGCATCTTATTGGATTAACAGCCGCCCTTAATTTGGACACGCTTATACACTAGTTTGGAACCTTGTGTCACGTATGTAGGGGAAAGAATCGCAAAGGCGTACTTGGGTGCTTTCGAAACGTGATGGCTCTTAATGGTAATTTGATCATTCACCTGCAGGTTTCGCAAGGCATCAAAATCCTGATTCATTTCACCTCCAAAAGCGAGGATATACTCTTCCCCTTGAATATTCACCATGATTCCAAAACCGAGCCTAGAACCTTCCGGGAGCGCAAGCGAAGTAACCACACCCACAAGAGAAGCATTACCGCGAATAGCTCGATTGATTTTGACAGCTCCGGCATGCACTTTTTTACCCGCGGGTGACGCTTCCCATTTCGTGAACTGAATTCCATCGGGTGAATCCCGCCAGGTTTTCAATGCGGTCTTTTTGATCTGACCAAGCGAACTTAATAAAACCACTCTTTGGGCATCTGAATTTTTAACTACAATATATGGTTTCACTCCTGTTGCTTTTATATCGTTACCTTTCATCGCAAAAGCTTCTTGTTTATAATCTGCGATAAAAATCTCTGTTCGAGCAGGTAAAGAATACGTCTTGATTTCAGCCGGATTTAGATTACTAACGCGGGTTTGAATTTTACCATCTGGCGTATAAATGATCAACGAGAGATGGTATACATCTTTGTAATCATTAGAGAAGCTGATCTGAATATTATCCTTTGCAGAAGCTGAAAATACAAACAAGATTAGGGAAATAATACCGGCAAATTTTTTCATAGTAAGTTGTAGTTGAGTTCTCATTGACTGATATTATTTTGACAAGCCTATGCCGGCAATTTCGACATATCCATGTTAAATATCTCCCAGGTATGTCCATCGAAATCCTCAATCGTGCGCTGCACCATAAAGCCATAATCACGCATTTCATTGGGTTCGATACCGCCAGCACGTAAGCCGCTTTCCACGACTTGATTGACTTCGTCTACACTATCCATGGACAAGGAAAGCAAGGCAGCAATCAATGATTTTGTGTCGGCTATCGGCTTTTTGGTAAAGTTAGAAAACTTCTCATGCGAGAGGATCATCAGAAAAATATTGTCCGACCAAACCATGCATTTGCCACTTTCGTCAGAGAATTGCGGATTATTCTTGAAACCCAAAGCTGTGTAAAATGCCATCGATTTTTCGGGATCTTGCACCGCAAGGTTGATAAAGATTTGATTCGCCATGACTATTTTTTACGCATTGAAAATGCCGCTTTATCCATTTTCGGAGGATTTCCTAGGGTATAATTAAAAGCAACACTATTTAAATAGGCAAAAACCTGTCCTATTTTTTCCTTGCTCATTCCTACATAATGCGTAACCTCTTCTTTCTGTTCAAAAAGGTTTCCAGAATTGCTATATGTCCTATCTAATTTTAGCATAATCAAATATACTATTAATTTATATTTTAATTCGCTCAAGCCCCAAAGCCGTTGGCAGCCCATCCAAACTGATCAAATTATTCTCATCGATGTAGTGACTCAAGCCTTCTGAACCTTTTTGAGCGGCCCAAGAAAAATGTATATCGCGATGTTCGATAAAATCATAACGAGGGACGCCAAAACCACAAGAGCTTTGAACCAATTCTACATCAACGACAATGATTTGACGGGTACTTTCATAGACATCAAATCCTTGGGAATAAGTGTCCCATTTTTCGTTGGAAGGTAAAATGGTTTCACCCTTCCCATATAATTTTAATATCAAGGGTTTCTTATCAAAAGAACAAAACATGATGGTTATTCGGCCATTTTCCAACATGTGGGCAGAGGTTTCATTTCCAGAGCTTACCACATCTAAATACGCCACTTGATTGGGGCTTATTACCCGAAAGGAGTCTAAACCTTTCGGCGAAACATTGATATGCCCATCGCCTGACAAAGGAGCTGTACCCACAAAGTACATGTGTTGCTTTTTGATAAATGACTCTTGTGAAGCTGAAATCTGTTTATAAAACTCGCCCATGAATTGAAAATTTAGTTTGCTAATTTAAAAATTAATAATCAAAAGGTACAGCTACCCTAAACATGGATGAATAACAAAAAAGGCGTCCGTCGATTGACGGACGCCTAGGTCAGTTGGATACCTTAATAGTTTGAATGTTGCGGCCATTTCCATTATTTTAATTTGCCGGTGTCAAAAAGTAAATGATTTCTATTTTCCTAAAAAATCAACAATCAAATTAGAAATCAGCGTTGGCTTTTCAGCAAAGGTGTGATGCGACGTATTCGGTAATATTGCCAATTGACTTCCTGGAATGGTTCTGTAAATATGTAAACCATGTTCCAATTTAGTCACATCCTTATCTCCATAAACGATTAAGAATTTACTTTTGATTTTACTTAAATGCTCGTCACTGATTACTTCTTTAGTAATCCACATGTTTCTAAGCTGGGTAAAAGATTTTTGCCAAGTCCCTTTATTGGGTGATAATTTGAGAAAATCATCCAACCAATAATGTTTTAATCCATCTGAAATGGTTTCGGGTGTCCAGGTTTTCATATCAGCAATTGCGCCATCTGGATAACCATCTGTATCACTGTTGGCACCACTTACTATTACCTTTTTAACCTTATCTGGTCTATCATAAGCTAAAATATAAGCAGAATTTCCACCATCACTCCA
>JBJTMW010000273.1:0-4295 GCA_046070715.1 Aquirufa sp.
GGATCAGCTAAAGAGATAATCACCATAGAAATCACACAGAAGATAAATACCCAGCCCATGCGGTCCATAAATGGAATCATGTACACATCGCCATCTAAGAAAGCCGTGTAGAAAATACAGTCATTTACGCCAGTCCAAGTAGGAATGTATTTAGACAAAACAGAGAAGGTCACACCACCCAAAAGCGCAAATAAGGCCGCATTTGACGTTGTTCTTTTCCAAAAGAAACCTAGAATGAACAAGGCGAAAATACCTGGTGATACATAGCCTGTATATTCTTGAATGAATTCAAAACCACCTTTTTTGTCGATACCCATAAATGGAGCAATCGCGATGGCTAACACCATGGCACCTACCACAGCTAGACGACCCACAGAAACCAATTGTTTCTCTGTCGAGTTCGTATTGATGTATTTCTTGTAGATATCTAAGGTAAAGATGGTTGAAATAGAGTTCAACTTACCCGCCATCGAAGCCACCACAGCTGCCGTTAAAGCGGCGAAAGAAAGACCTTTCAATCCAGCTGGTAATAAGTTCAATAAGACAGGATACGCGCTATCTTGGTTGATAACACCATCTTTCATCATCTCTTGTTGGAACATGCCATCCTTGTGCAATAAATAGGCAGCGATACCTGGTAAAACCACAATGATAGGCATTAACATCTTCAAGAAGGCAGCAAACAAGATACCATTACGCGCTGTTGGAAGATCCGCCCCCAAGGCACGTTGTGTGATATATTGGTTACATCCCCAGTAGTTCAAGTTGATAATCCACATACCCCCGATTAACACCGTAAGGCCTGGAAGGGATGGATAATTCGCATTATCCTTATTCAAAATCATGTGAAAATGTTCTGGCGCTTTCGTTAATAAATGATTTAAACCGCTCATAACACCTTCGCCTCCGAAGTGGTCTGACACCATTTGAAGAGCCAAATACGTCGTAGCTAATCCTCCTAAAATCAAGAAGAACACTTGAATAACGTCTGTAAACCCGATTACTTTCATACCACCTAACGTGATGATAACCGCAAAAACTGACATCGCAACCATACACATCGTGAAGTCTAGACCAGAAATAGTCGTCACCGCAAGGGCTCCTAAATATAAAATGGCCGTTAAATTCACTGCGATGTACAACATCAACCAGAAAACGGCCATGATTAAACTCACCGTAGGAGAGTAACGTTGCGATAAGAATTGAGGCATCGTGAAGATTTTATTCTTCAAATAGATGGGCATGAAGAAAATCGCCACAATTAAGAGAGTGGCCGCTGCCATCCATTCGTAGGTGGCGATGGCTAGACCCAGTCTGAAACCATTGCCGGACATACCGATAAATTGCTCTGCGGAGATATTGGATGCGATTAATGACGCACCGATCGCCCACCAGGTTAAAGAACCTTCTGCTAAAAAGAAGTCATTCGAGTCAGATAATTCGGATTTTTTCTTGTTGTAAATCCAATAGCCGTAACCAGCTACTACCACGAAATAAAAGAGAAATACGAGGTAGTCGAGTGTTTGTAAACCGTTTGATTGCATAGAGTTTTATTGTTAATTAAGGTCTTGAATTGCCTAAATTAACCTTTTTATCGGAATTGTACTAATTCCAAAGCTCTGGTTTTACTAAAACCACTTCTTCCTCCCGATCCACGATGACCATACCGGGCAGTAAATCCTTTGTTTTGCGCACGTATTTTTTCGAGGTAACAATCACTGGACAAAGGGATTCCGTCTGTCTTTTGGAGAAATAAGCCGCTAAACTCGCCGCCTTTTCGATGACGAAGGCAGGCACTGTTTTATTTTGAGGATTTCGCACAATCACATGTGAACCGGAAACGTCTCGGGCGTGCAACCAGATATCCTGCTTCTTCGCATATTTTAGCGTCAAGAGGTCATTATTCTTCGCATTCTTTCCTACCCAAATCACCCAACCCTCTATCTCAAACTGCTTGAAAGGCAATTCTTCGGCAGATTTCTTATCGGTGGCTAAGGCTAAAAAGGGTTTCAATCCTTTTCGTGTTTCAACTAATTCTAGTGCTTTCAATTTCTCCGAAATTTCAGCAATTTCCTGTTGTTTGCGTGCAATGTTTTCTTCCCAGTGCGCGAGTTCTTTGGAGAAGTTCTTCGCCTTTCGGTAGTAATTTTCGGCATTGGCTGCCGCGCTGAGCGTCGAATTTAACTTAATCGTGATGGGTTGATTTCGGTAAAAATCTTCTAACACCACCTTGCTTTCACCTTCTGGAACTTGATGTAAAAAGGCCATCAATATATTACCTATCTCTTCGAAAGGCACATTCGTTTCCCGAATCACCTTTTGTTTCTCTAGTTCTTGCAAGTAGATTTGAGATTTTGCCAAATTCCGCTCTAAACCCTCCTGAATCTGTCTTTTTTCCCGCGTAAACTCCCCTACCGAATAATGCAGCACATAAAATTGATTCAAGGCGGCAATCGGATCCGTCGTTTGAAATAACGGATCAGAGGCAGAAGGAAATAAGGTGAAACCAATGCCTTTCGGCGTTGTTACCACGTAAAATATGCCTGCATCTAAAATTTGAAGCATTTTTTGCAACAAAGCCCAGCGGTCATTCAAATTCAGATTTTCATATCCTTGGCTAACAAGCCAAGCTTGCCCTTCTTTTCCCAAAGTCGGGAAGAGCGGGAAATACTCCCCATCGGCCGCCTGTAAGGCTGCGAAACTTTGATCAATGGAACGCGAGATGGAATTTAAAGCTAGCTCATCGTCTTTTTTTAGACGCTTCTGAAATTGCGAATCGTATTCTCCATCGCGATACAAAATCAAATTTGCCCGATTTCCAAAAAGCTTAAAAACGAGAACATAGTTTCCCAAAAAATGAATCCCAAAGGCGCGTTCATTTTCATACATCTCTACTTCCTGCACTTCGGCTAAAAGTAAATCAGAGAACAGGTCGATGGAATTTCGGCCGGCGCGATGGAATGTATCGGGGAATTGCAGACTAGAAAATTGAGGACCTAAAGAACATTTGATGTAAAAATCGTCCCCATTTTGGCGTTCAAAACCCAATACTAATTCATCTTTCTCCTGCGAAAAACATTGTTTTAAGCGCGCATACATCAATATCTGACGTAATTGCGCTGATAAAATCCGCAGAAAATAATAGTTATTGTGCATCGCTTAGCCTAAATTTATCCTTATGTCATTGATACCCGACTCCTATCTCACGATCGCAAAACCAGCTGAAGGACTTTACAAAGATAAAGGAAGTAAATTCATCAGTTGGGCATATCCCGTGAAAGATTTGGAAGAAATCAAAAGCCATCTAGCTTCCTTGAAAGAAGCACACCCGAAAGCACGCCACATTTGTTATGCCTATCGACTCGGATTTAGCCCAGAAGAAGCGCGATCAAACGATGATGGAGAACCGTCCGGAAGTGCAGGAAAACCCATTTTGAATACGATTCTGTCACAAAATCTACATTATATATTGGTGGCTGTGGTTCGTTATTTTGGAGGTACCCTTTTAGGCGTTCCCGGACTCATTCAAGCTTATAAAGAAGGGGCGGTGGATGCGCTGGAACAGGCAGAAATATATGAGAAAGAGCCTATGAAAATCCGCAGCATTCAGTTCAGCTATGCGCAGATGAATGAGGTGATGAAAATTTGCAAAAAACACCCGATTACGATAGTAAATCAGGTAATTGATAATCTTTGTACTTATGAATTGACGTATGCATCTCGCCACGCGGCAGAGATTGATGCCTCACTAGATAACCTATGAAAACCTATAAAATTTATTTAACCTCGGCTGGAATCCAGGTGCAGGATCAGCATGGCCTGGTTTGCTCGGTTTCGGAAAATTGGGATGAGTTTATAAATCAGTCCCAGCTATTTCAACATTGCGCTTCTCTGTCTTTTCAGAATGCCAAAATCGAAACTCCCCTCTGCCCTATTGATTCGCAAGAAATTTGGGCGGCTGGCGTGACCTATTTACGCAGTAAAGTGGCGCGCATGGAAGAGTCGAAAGAATCCGGTGGAGACACTTTTTACGACAAAGTATATGATGCCGAACGTCCTGAGATTTTCTACAAAGGAAATCGCTTACGGTCTGTAGGACCCGGCGGAAAGGTGCGCATTCGGAAGGATTCTTTTTGGAATGTGCCAGAACCGGAATTGACACTTTTTGTCAATAAGCACGGCGAATTAGCGGGCTACAGCATCGGAAACGATATGAGTTCTAGGGACATCGAGGGCGAAAACCCCTTGTATTTACCACAGGCTAAAGTCTATGACGCAGCCGCCGGCCTTGGACC
>JBJTMW010000274.1:0-9805 GCA_046070715.1 Aquirufa sp.
TATCTTCATCAAATTTGTGATCATGTTCGCTTTAGTAGGTTCATTGGAATCTCTATTGACTGTGAAAGCGATGGATATGTTAGATCCTTACAAACGCAAATCAGATGCAAATAAGGATTTGATCGCTACGGGTATTGGTAACACGGTAGTAGCTTTTTTGGGCGGTTTACCAATGATTTCAGAGGTAGCACGTTCTTCAGCGAATATTGCGAATGGCGCCAAAACCCGTTGGGCGAACTTTTTTCACGGTTTTTTCATCCTTCTATTTGTATTAATCGCGGCTAAACTAATTGAATTGATTCCAAATACGGCATTAGCTGCTATGTTAATAACGGTGGGTATCAAATTAACACACCCTAAGGAGTTTATCCACACCTTAGAAAAAGGAAAAGAGCAATTATTAATTTTCTTGGTGACTATCATCTTTACTTTAGTAGAGGATTTATTAGTAGGTATCGCTGCAGGTATTTTAACGGAGATCTTGGTAAATATTTTCAACGGAAAGCCAATTAAAGCAATTTTCAAAGCCCCTACTGAAGTTTCCTTTACTGATGATGCTTACCTGGTAGAAATATCCGATGCCGCAGTATTTACTAATTACTTAGGCATTAAACGCAAGTTAGAATCAATTCCTGCTGGATTTAAAGTGAGCATTGATCTTTCTAAAACACATCTAGTCGATCACTCGGTGATGGAGAATTTCGAACACTTTAAGCACGATTACGAAAGTGATGGAGGATCTGTAACGCTTGTAGGTCTTGAAAATCACAAAGCCCTTTCTAGCCATCAGGCTGCGGCGCGCAAGCGAATTAAGGCATAAATAATACGGAGGGAATGAGTCCGGAGGGATTTCCTAAATCAGACTTTGAACTTTGAACTTTGGTCTTTGGACAACTATAAACCGCCCCTAAAAAGGCGGTTTATTTTTTTATAAATATTCGATACCTTTAATAAAATTTAAACCTATGAAAAAACTAGTGCTGCTGCTAAGCTTGCCTCTTTTCTGTTTTTCCCAAAGCGAAACTTTTCTTAGCCTTCCTAAGCAGAAAACCTTTTTTCAAAAGACCGATCAACTTTCGAGTGATTTCAGTGGGGCAAAGATCGTCCTGCATCCGGAACAACGTTTCCAAAGCATCGACGGATTTGGATTTACGTTAACAGGCGGCAGCGCTCAATTAATTCAACAATTAGAACCCACGAAAAGAGCTGCCTTATTACAGGAACTTTTTGGCAAAAATGGAATTTCCGTTTTACGCATCGGCGTAGGAGCGACGGACCTAGATGCTACCGTATTTTCCTATGAGGACAAACCTAGAAAATTTAGTCTAGAGCCATCAAAAGCGGATTTAATTCCAGTTTTACAGCAAATTTTAGCGATTAACCCCTCGATCAAATTGATGGCTACCCCTTGGTCACCACCCACTTGGATGAAGGATAATGGGGAGAGTAAGGGAGGATCTCTTTTGGAAAAATACTATACAACCTATGCGAATTACCTCGCAAACTATATTCAAGCGATGGAAAAAGAGGGAATACCGATTTGGGCATTAACGCCCCAAAACGAGCCCCTTCACCCAGGTAACAATCCTAGCATGTACATGAGCTCGCAGATGCAGGCGAATTTTATTAAAACGGCTTTGGGACCTGTATTCAAAAAGCGGAATATAACCACTAAAATCATCGTCTACGACCACAATTGCGATCATCCGGAGTATGCGATTGATCTATTAAACGATGCAGAAGCAAAGCAATATGTGAGCGGATCTGCCTTCCATTTGTACAATGGAGATATTTCTGCGCTGAGTAAAGTGAAGGCGGCGCATCCGGATAAAGACCTGTATTTTACGGAACAATGGACAGGGTATAAAGGAGATTTCACGGGCGACTTTATGTGGCATGTGAAGAATGTCATTTTAGGCGCGGTGAATAACCACGCAAAAACGGCCATAGAATGGAATTTAGCGAGTGATCCCAGCTATGGACCTCATACACCAGGTGGTTGCACCGAATGCTTAGGTGCGCTAACCATCTCAGGTCAGGATATTACCCGAAATCAATCCTATTATATTGTTATGCAAGCGGCACGCTTTGTCCCGGCCGGCTCTGTGCGCTTAGGCGTGGATGTACCGGATGGAATTCAGGCCGCCGCCTTTAAGCGACCAGATGGAAAAACAGTATTATTAGTCCAAAACGAGGGCCGCAAAAAGAACCTGAGCATAGAAAAACTAAACCTAGAAATACCGGCTGAATCAGTCTTAACAATCATCCTATGAAAACATTCAACATTAACCGCAGGCATTTTATGAAAGGGGCATCGGCCGCTTTGGCCATGTCTACTTTTGGCGCTTATGGATTAGATTTAGTGAACCCAGCACGTCCTTACCGTGTTGCCCTCATCGGAACTGGCTGGTATGGAAAGAGTGATTTATTCCGTTTAATGCAAGTTGTGCCAGTGGAAGTGGTCGCCTTGTGTGATCCAGATCGAAATATGTTAACAGAAGCAGGAAAGCTCGTCGCTGCGCGTCAGAAATCACGCAAAACACCGCGCCTCTACGGTGATTACCGCCAACTACTGAAAGAAAATGAACTAGATATCGCTCTGGTGGGCAGTCCGGATCATTGGCATGCCCTACAAATGATCGACGCGGTAAAAGCGGGGGCCCACGTCTATGTACAAAAACCGATTTCGGTGGATGTTTTAGAAGGGGAGGCGATGGTGGCGGCAGCTAGAAAATACGGCAAAACGGTTCAAGTGGGGACGCAAAGAAAAAGTACACCACATTTGATTCAGGCCAAAAAGGAAATTATAGACAAAGGATTATTGGGGAAAGTGGCTCACGTGGAAATGTACTGCTATTACCACATGCGCAATAATGGAAACCCGCCAGTCCAGGCCGTTCCTGACTATTTTGATTACGAAATGTGGACAGGACCTGCGCCTTTGCGTCCTTATGACGGTTTACCACATACCCGTTGGTGGAGAACGTTTGAGGAATATGGTAATGGAATTATGGGAGATATGTGCATTCATATGTTCGATACGGCGCGCTGGATGCTGAATTTAGGCTGGCCTAACCGCGTCAGTTCCGAAGGAGGAATTTATGTCCAAAAAGAGGGCAAATCAAACATCCCCGACACCCAAACAGCTGTTTTTGAATACAATGGCTTGAATTGTGTTTGGCAACACCGTACCTGGGGAACTCCTCCCGATCCAGAATATCCGTGGGGTTTAACAATCTATGGCGAGAAGGGAACACTTCGATTGAGCACCATGAAATATGATTTCACACCTACAGATCCGAAAGGGGAAAAATTACATGCTGAAGTCGTTTATGAAAAGGAGAAATACCCGGAAGATTTGAAAGAAGATCGCATCGAATTAAATGCGGCTCCAGCCACACGTGGACACATGCTCGATTTCTTAGCGGCGATCGATAAAAGTTCAAAACCTATCGCTGACATCTCAGAAGGGCATATTTCTACGGCATCTTGCCTACTTGCGAATCTTTCGATGAAATTAGGTAGACCACTTTCCTTCGATCCAGGAACGAAAACCGTGTTAAATGACCCGGAAGCAACTGCCTTACTCGCTAGAAATTACCGTGGACCTTGGAACCGAAACATGTTAAGCTAATGAAAAAACTCATCCTTTTGGCCTTATTGGCCCTTCCGGCCTTAGCGCAACAACGCACCTCTGCCCAATTAGGCGAAGATTTGCAGAAATTACGCGTTCTCGGCTCTGTATTACACGTAGCGGCTCATCCAGACGATGAAAGCACGCACATGTTAACATGGTTTGCTCAACAGCAACATTGGGAAACAAACTACTTCGCTTGCACGAGAGGAGATGGGGGCCAAAACCTCATAGGAGACGAGCAGGGTGTGCCTTTAGGCTTAATCCGAACGCAGGAGCTTTTAGCCGCAAGGAGAATTGACGGGGCGAATCAATATTTCTCCCGTGCCTTTGACTTTGGTTTTTCAAAGTCGACGGATGAGGCTTTGGCCTTTTGGGACAAACAATTAATTCTATCGGACTTAGTTTGGGTGATTCGAAAAACACGTCCTGATATCATTTTCACGCGCTTTCCTCCGGATGCGCGTGCCGGACATGGGCATCACTCGGCCTCCGCGGCACTGGCCATTGAAGCCTATAAAGCAGCTGCAGATCCTAAGATGTTCCCGGAACAATTGAAACAGGGGGTAGATGTTTGGCAGGCGAAACGCTTACTGTGGAATACATTCCGTTTCCCGGGTTCTACGGGAAATTCGACGATATCTGACTCTCAATTCAAAGTGAACATAGGCGATTATTTACCATTTTTAGGCCAAAGCACCGGCGAATTAGCCGCCTACAGCCGTAGCCAGCATAAATCCCAAGGTTTTGGCTTTGCAGTAGACCGCGGAAGAAGTACGGAATACTTCGCCACTTTGGGCGGAGATGCACCTAAAGAGTTCTTGTGGGATGGGGTAGACGCTTCTTGGAACCGCGTGAACTCAAACATCGATGCACTGATCATTCCCATCATTAAAGCCTACAACCCGGATAAACCGTATGAAAGTATTCCGGCTCTCATCAGCCTGAGAAAATCCATCCAAGCGCTCCCTAAAAGCCCTTGGACTGAGAAAAAACTGAACGAAATCAATACCTGGGTAGTCATTGCAGCCGGCATTTACTTAGGCGCAACAACTTCCCAAGGCATCGTAGCGGTAGGCGAAAAACTGCCGATTAAGACGGAATTTATCGTTCGTGCGCCTATTCAGGTGGAAAATGTGAAGATTTCCTTCGCAGGAATGGATTCTACCATCCAGGGACAAATGGAGCCCTATAAAAAATATGCATTCAATCGTAGCATTACGGCCTCCGCGCCTATCACGCAACCCTATTGGATACAAGAAGCGAAAGCTACGGGACACTTTAATGTGAGTGATCAACAAAAGATCGGTCAAGCGAAAGTGGATCCTGCCTATACGGCAAAAGCTGTATTCCGTATCCTAAATGAGGATTTCAGCGTTGAAAAACCGGTACAAGAATTAATCATCGATCCAGTGAAAGGGGAGATCTTGCAGCCTATCGCCGTGACCCCTAAAACGGTCTTTAGTTTGAGTTCAAATGTGGTCTTACTCCCTAAGGGAAGCAAGGAAACGAAGACCACTAACCTCTCCATCACGGCATTAGCGGCCTTAAAACCAGGTAAAATTGAGGTGAAGTCGGGATCTACTGTTTTGGCAAACATCGTGTTAAAAGAGGGAATGAAAGTAGGAGAGAAGCACGAATGGCCTATTTCCTTCCATGAGGCTTCAGTAGCTACGAGAAAAATTTCGAGCAACATCCAATTACAGATCACTTCAGGAACCGAAAACTGGGTGGATTCCTTGACCTTGCAGACCATCGATTACCCACACATCCCTACCCAACGCTATTTCACGCCCGTAAACTTAAGCTTATTGCATATCGACTTCGCGAAGAAAGGCCGTAAAATAGGCTACATCAAAGGTGCCGGCGATAAAGTTCCTGAAGCACTCAAGCAAATGGGCTACGAGGTCGACTTCCTAGGGGAAAAAGACTTAATCGCGGCGAATCTGCAAAAATACGATGCCGTACTCACTGGAGTGAGAGCGTATAATACGAATGAGTATTGGGAAAACGCTTATCCCGAAATCATGAAATATATCGAAAACGGCGGAAATTATGTGGTGCAATACAATACGGCCAGTTTTTTAGGCCCGATGAAGTCGAGTATGTCGCCTTATCCTTTGCAAGTGACTCGCAATCGAATCACAAAAGAGGAAGCGAAACCTGAATTCTTGTTGCCATCTCATCCACTATTCAACAGCCCTAATAAAATCAGCGAATCCGACTTTTCGGATTGGATTCAAGAACGCAGTATTTATACTGCCGAAACATCTGATCCTCATTTCGAGTTTCCACTTGGATTTTCGGATCCAGGTGAATCCCAAAACAAGGGAAACATTGCTGTAACGAAATACGGAAAAGGTCAATTCATTTATACGGGATTAGTTTTCTTCCGGGAATTACCCGCTGGCGTCCCGGGCGCCTACCGTTTATTAGCTAACTTACTCGCAAAACCTCAATAATGAAATTAAAAATCTTAGCTCTTTGCCTGATCACTTTTTGGTCAAATGCACAACAACCCCTCATCCGCAAGGATAAGATTACCATCGCACGTGATTCCTACGGGGTTCCGCACATTTTTGCTCCTACAGACCCTGAGGTGGCTTATGGTTTAGCTTGGGCGCATTCGGAGGATGATTTCAAAACGATTCAGACTCTAATCTTAACCGGTAAAGGGAAATTAGGTACGTATTTAGGCAAGAAAGGCGCACCAGTGGATTTCGTCTTCGGCTTATTGAATACGCGCAAGGTGGTCGATCAGCAGATCAAATCGATGGATCCCAAATTCTTGCAATTAGTGCAAGGTTACCTGATGGGTCTAGAGGCCTATGGGAAAGCGCATCCTTCGGAAGTAGTGAACAAGCATGTGTTCCCTATTGCCATCGAAGATTATATCGCGACGACCATGTTTTCTGTGGCGATATTTTGTGGGGTGGATAAGGCTTTACCCAAAATCCTCGACGGCTCCATTCCTTCGCTTCCTGGCTTTACGGGAGAAGGGAGTAATGCCTTTGCCATTAAGAGCTCGAAATCAGCTACTGGTGAGCCAATGTTAGTCATTAACGCGCATCAACCCATCGAAGGGGCAACGGCTTTCTATGAGGCGCATGTGCAGTCTGAAGAAGGTTGGAATATCTTAGGTGGTTTATTCCCCGGTGGTCCTTTGATCTTCCACGGTGTAACGCCTAATCTCGCGTGGGCTCATACGGTAAATTTCCAGGACAAAATTGACGTCTATCAGTTAAAGACGGACAAAGCGCATCCGAATCAGTACGAGGTAGATGGCGAATGGTTGCCTTTGGTGAAAAGAAAAATAAAACTAAACATCAAAGGCATTCCTTTCCCCGTTTCTAAGGTGGCTTACGAATCCATCTATGGTCCTACGGTAAAATCGCCTAAGGGTGGCTATTTCTCTCTCCGTCTTCCGTCCCTCATGGATGCAGGTGCTTTACAGCAGTGGTACGCCATGAACCGCTCTACGAACTTCACGGAATTCAAGGCGGCATTGAACCAGAATCACCTACCTATGTTCAACATTATGTACGCAGACAAGGATGATAACATCTTCTATATCTCGAATGGCAAGATGCCGTACCGTAATGCCAAATACAACTGGGCCTCCACACTACCAGGAAATACACGGGAGACACTTTGGGAGAAATTCAAACCGCTCGTTGCCTTACCGCAACATTTGAATCCAGCAGCTGGGTATTTGTTTAACACAAATCACTCGCCCTTTATGGCGACGGCGGTAAACGAAAATCTGAATCCGGCGAATTATGACAAATACGACGGCTATGAGACCTACCACAATAACCGCTCACAGCGGGCGAAAAACTTAATTGACACCTACGACAAAATAGGCTGGGAAGATTTGAAGCGAATTAAGTTTGATCGCCAGTTACCCGCTAAAATTTTATATCCGTATGGTTTAGATGCGTCGGTGTTATTTAGTTTAGATGCAACGAAATATCCTGCACTGGCGACCATTATCAAAGGGATTCAACAATGGAATCATGTGACCAATATCGAGAGCGTGGGCGCGCTTTATTATAACATTGCCTATTACCAGGCTTCTAAAATTCGCAATAATGCTTCGATAGATCCTTTGACAGAGTCGGAAGCTGTGGAACTCGTTCAATATGTGCATGACTTCTTGATCAAACACTACGGACGCTTAGACGTGACGCTAGGGGAGTTCCAGCGCTTGAAGCGAGGAGATCAAGATTGGCCACAAGCTGGAATGCCAGATGTGTTAGCGGCCGTGATGACTGAGCCTATGGGCGAATCACAACGCAAAATGAATAGCGGTGATGCCTACATCGGTTTTGTGAAGTTCCCTAAAGGAGGTGGTTTGCCGCAGATTGAAACGGTGAATACCTTTGGTGCGAGTTCACATCCAGAGTCGAAACACTTCGCGGATCAACGCGAACTGTATCAAGCACAGAAGACGAAGGTGATGACTTTGGACAAAGCCGAAGTTTTGAAAAATGCGGAACGGATTTACCAGCCTGATTAACTAAGAAAATCAGGATCTTTATAGGCAGGGGCAGGATAAGTATAAAATCCTTCCCCTGTTTTTTCTCCCAGCTTCCCAGCGTCGATATAGGTCTTCAATAGCGCCGCAAAAGCTTGCGAACCTGCATCCTCCAGATTATGCGTCACATGCCAAGCCGTATCTAATCCGATCGAATCGAGTATCCCAAAAGGTCCCATGGGCATGTGGAAATTCACCATCCAGGACTTATCGATATCCTCGATACTCGCGATTTCTTTTGTTCTTAACTTACCCGCTGCACCTATCACGGCCATCAGCATATAATTAAACACATAGCCTGGATTCTCTTTTCTGACGATCACGGGAACTTGTTTCAGGGCTCTGCCAAAAACTTCTAATAAGGTCACCACTTCTTCAGACGTCCCCGGGTGCGGCATGATATCGACCACTTTGGAATAAAACACATCGTGAAAATGAAACGCGCAAAATAGGGCAGGGCGATCCACTGAATCCACTAGCATAGAGGGCAATAAATACGAGGTATTGGTCGTAAAAATCATCTTACTGGGCGCTAAGGCGGAGAACTGCGCCCAAACCTGACGCTTCAAAGGCAATTCCTCCGTCACCGACTCTGAGATAATATCCGCGTCAGCTACGGCCTCCGCCGGATCCGTCGTGAAGTTGATCTTCGCAATAATTTCATCCGTCAGTGTAAGCGATCTTAGGATCTTAGCCATCACCTTATTCGAAGCCACAAATGCCTCCGCATTTATATCATAAACAGCTACCTGAAAGCCTGAAAGCGCCGCCTGCAAGGCAATTCTTGTTCCTAAAGTTCCGGCACCTAAGATGCACACGTTGTTGATTTTCATATGTTACCAGTTTGAATAGCTGCGATCGCTTTTCGGCCGGCGGCCTCCACGACTTGGTTTAATACACTAAAACGCGGGTCTTTTGAATACCCTAAACTAAATCGTTGGTAAATCTGCTGGGCGATAGTGGCCACTTTGCATAGCCCAAATACATAGTAGAAAGCCATCTCACTCACATTCCGTCCCGTACTAGCGGCGTAATAATCTATCACCTCGCGTCGGGTAAAATTCCCCGGCACATACGAGAGATTAAACATCTTCAGTATATCCTCATCACCTGCCTCCGCCCAATAGGCCAAAGTCGTTCCCAAATCCATCAGCGGATCTCCCACGGTCGCCATCTCCCAATCCAACACAGCCTGAACTTCTCCATTAGGAGAAATCACCAAGTTATCGTATTTGAAGTCGTTGTGAATGAAGGCGACATCAGAGCTGGAAGGAATCGCAGAAAGAAGCCATTGAAATGCCTCCTCGATGGAAGAAACCTCCGATGTCTTCGCCTTTTGGAAACGTTCCGCCCAGCCTTGCACCTGACGTAACGCATATCCCTCCGGTTTCCCTAAAGCACCTAAGCCCGAGTCGCTTAATTCCAGCGAATGTAAATCGATTAAGACATCTAGGGCAGATTGCGAAAGGTTGCGAAAAAACGATAAAGAAGCCTCCGCCGGCGGACGATTTCTAATAATCATTCCGTCCACCTTCTCCATGAGGAAAAAAGGAGCACCTATTATGGCCTCGTCCTCACAGCAAGAAATGGGATGCGGCATCTTCGTATAACCCGCCTTTTCCAAGGCCTGTAAT
>JBJTMW010000275.1:0-10853 GCA_046070715.1 Aquirufa sp.
ATCGACTACAAAGACCCGATCGCCATTATCATGGGATCTGAGGAAGATGGAATTACAGACGAAATCATCCGTAAATCAGATGAGATCGCTAAAATCCCGCAAGCAGGTCAAGTAGGATCCTTAAACGTATCGGTTGCAGCGGGTGTCATCATTTTTGAGACCGTTCGCCAACGTTCTATTTAATTTTTTCGAAGAATCTGGAATGCTGAAGCTTGCGCTGTCGGCAAAATAGTCACGTCCGCAATATTCACATGGGCAGGCGCTAAGACGATATAGCGAATCAATTCGGCTACATCTTCGGCTACCAATGGTTCGAATCCGGCATATACGGCATACGCTTTTGCTTGATCTCCTTTAAAGCGTACTTCAGAGAACTCCGTATTCACAGCACCTGGAGCCACATTGGAAACTTTAATACCAAATGGATTTAAATCCTGGCGCATTCCAGCAGATAAGGCCTCAACAGCCGCTTTAGAAGCACAATACACATTCCCATTGGGATAGGTTTGCTTTCCTGCAATGGACGATAAATTAATGATATGGCCTGATTTTCTTTCAACCATCCCTTTAATTACTTCTTTCGAAACATACAATAAGCCCGTCACATTCGAAGACATCATTGCATCCCAATCCATCACATCACCCTCCTGAATAGCTGACATCCCGTGCGCATTACCCGCATTATTTACCAAGACATCGATTTTTTTCCACTCCGCCGGAAGCGAGTCAAACGCCTGAATAACGGAAGGTTGATCGCTCACATCAAACGTTAAAAGGATGGAATTAACGGATAAAGTTGCTTTTAATTCTTCCAAACGTTCTTTTCTTCTACCACAAAGGATTAAATCAAATCCTTCTTTAGCAAGTGATTGAGCGGTGGCGCGTCCGATTCCGGAACTCGCCCCGGTGATGCAGGCAATTTTTTTCATGTGAATAAATTTTATGCGAAGGTAAGCGCAAAGAGGTGTTCTAAAAAATTTGAGCGTAATTTGTATGTAAATTCACAAATCTATGAACTTTTTAATCGTTGGATTGGGCAACATAGGCCCGCAATACCTGTTTACACGCCATAATATCGGATTTATGGCGGTGGATTATTTGGCAAAACAAAAGGATCTTAACTTCAAGACCGATCGATTAGCCTCCATTGCCTCCTATAAATTAAAAGGACATACCATCTACCTGATTAAACCTACCACGTTTATGAATCTGAGCGGCAAGGCAGTCAATTACTGGCTTTCCTACTATAAGATCGAAAAGGAGAACATGCTAGTACTAGTGGATGACCTAGCTATTCCATTCGATACCTTACGTTTAAAGCCTAAAGGCTCTTCGGGTGGACACAACGGACTTAAAAGCATCGAAGGAGTTCTAGGAGGCACAGAATATCCTCGTTTACGTATGGGAATCGGGAGTGATTTTGCCAAAGGAAGGCAGGCAGATTATGTCTTAAGTAACTTTTCTGAGGCAGAATTAGAGACCATCCCCTTCATTTTGGACAAAACGGCGGAGATAATAGAAACATTCTGCGTTGATGGCCTCACAAAAACAATGAACAAATACAACCAATGATTGTACTTTTTAAAGAATCTTTGAATTTTTCCGTAATTTTCAAATAAGAATGATTCAAATGATTTGAAATAATTAGCCAAATATTATTCTGAAATAATCAAATATTTATATATTAAATTCTGATTTTAAATTAAAAATCGAAATTTACTGAAAAATTAAACCGAAAATAGACTAAAATAAAGTTTTGCCATATTAAAAAAATGCAATAATTTTGCATCGTTGATTTAGATAATAAATATAACAAAAATATGAAGAAGACATTATTATTAGCTAGCTGTTTAATTGGATTAAACCTAGTTGCGGTTGCAGGAGAAGAAGTACGTTCATTTAATCGTTCAAACGATTTATCCGTAAAAACAGAAACATTATCAGAAGTGATCACTTCGTTGATTCGCAAAGATGCTCAAGTAAAGAGCGCTAGCGCAGCGAGTTTGACAATATCGATTTTAGAAGATTTCCAAAATAACAAGACTGAGTTCTTAAAAGCATCTGAGTCAGAAAAAGCGGTTTTCAACCAAACCATCAAAACTATTTCTGAACAAGGACAAAATTTTTCAGACACTAAGACGTTAAATTGGATCAAAGAAATTAATCAGGCAGCTAAAAAGATCAACGTAGTTTGGTCCATTGTAGGCATTGAGCCCGTTATCGACACTAATTTCGATAACAGTTCAGAACAACAAGAGCACTTGATTGTTATGTTATAATTAGATTGTTAGTAGTTTTCATAGTTAAATAGGTTTAGAGGTAATCAAAAAAGGTGGAGTTTTTAACTCCACCTTTTTTTTATTTTTTTTTGCACTAAACTTATAAAATATCCACTAAAGCATTATATTTGTATAAATTTTCATAGTTAAATAGGTTTAGAGGTTAAACAAATAAGGCCAGAAGTTTCTTCTGACCTTATTTTTATTTTATACCAATCCTGTTTTAGAGGCCTAATTAACAGTCCCTCCATTCCAAATTGGCTTATTAGGCTGCACTAATGCTAGACTTCCGTCTGCATCCTCTGCCATCAAAATCATACCCTCACTCTCAACGCCCATCATTTTGCGTGGCGCCAGATTCGCTAAAAAAGTCACCTGCTTTCCTAAAAGATCTTCTGGAGCGAAATGTTCCGCAATACCAGACAAGATTGTTCTATTCACAAAACCATCATTCACCTGTAGCTTCAATAGCTTCTTACTCTTCTCCATCTTTTCTGCTGCAACGATTTCACCGATCCGAATATCCATTTTGGCAAAATCATCAAAGGCCACCGTCTCCTTTAGAGCTGGTACCGATTTAGTCGCTAATTCCATCTGCGATTTTGTTTGAGCTAATTTATCTACCTGCTTTTGAACTGCTTCATCTTCCATTTTATCGAATAACAAGCCCGGATTTTGCAAGGCTGTTCCAGCAGCAATCACTTCAAAATCACCCATACTTGACCATTCAAAATTCTCCATTCCCAGTGCAGAACGCAATTTCTGCGCACTAAATGGAATAAAAGGCTCTAAAGCAATACTCGCCTGAGCGACTAATTGCACCGCATAATTCAACACAGTACCCGCCTTCGCCGGATCCTCCTTCATAATCTTCCAAGGCTCCGTTTCAGCCAAATATTTATTGCCTAATCGGGCAATCTCCATCGCTAACACAAGCGCATCGCGGAACTTGTAATTTTCTAGCGCCGTTTCCAGTTTAGCTGGAATTTCAGCCACAGCCGCCATCAAATCAGCTTCTAATCCGGTTCCCTCGCCCTTAGGGGGCACAACTGAACTGAAGTTTTTATCAATTAACACAAAGGCACGGTTCACGAAATTGCCTAAAATAGCGACTAATTCGGAGTTATTTTTGGTCTGAAAATCAGCCCACGTAAAATCAGCATCTTTCGTTTCTGGACTGGAAGCCGTCAAAGCATACCGCAAAACATCCTGCTTACCCGGAAAATCCACTAAATATTCATGCAACCAAACCGCCCAGTTACGTGAGGTCGAAATCTTATCCCCTTCCAGGTTCATAAACTCATTCGCCGGCACCTGATCCGCTAATTGGTAACCTCCGTGCGCCATACACATGGCCGGGAAGATCAAGCAATGGAAGACAATATTGTCTTTCCCAATGAAATGCACGATGCGGCTATCCTTCGCCTTCCAATAGGTCTCCCATTCCGGCGTTAATTGCTTCGTCATCGAGATATAACCGATAGGAGCATCAAACCACACATACAGCACTTTGCCTTCCGTATCTGGCAAAGGAATAGGCACACCCCAATTTAAATCACGCGTCATCGCGCGTGGTTTTAAGCCTTCCTGCAGCCAGGATTTAACCTGACCCGTCACATTTGACTTCCATTCAGGATGAGAATGAATGTATTTTTCTAATTCCGGCTGCCATTGATCTAAGGGCAAGAACCAGTTTTTAGTCGGTTTCAAAACAGGCTTAGAGCCACTCAAAGCCGATTTGGGGTTCAATAATTCCGTAGGAGATAGCGTCGTTCCACACTTCTCACACTGATCGCCATAAGCACCAGGCTGTTTGCAAGAAGGACAATCACCTGTGATATAGCGATCTGCTAAGAATTGCTTCGCTTCTTCATCATAAAATTGCTCCGTCACTTCCTCAATAAATTTCCCTTCGTTGTATAGTTTCAAAAAGAACTCTTGAGAAACCTCGTGATGAACTGGATCCGAAGTACGACCATAAATATCAAAAGAAATACCAAATTGCTCGAACGAGTCTTTGATTTCTTTGTAATAATAATCCACCACTTGCTGCGGTGTTTTACCTTCTTTAGCTGCCTTAATCGTAATAGGTACGCCGTGCTCATCAGTTCCAGACACGAAAATCACGTCCTTTTTCTGCAAGCGTAAATAACGCACGTAGATATCTGCTGGCAAATAACATCCCGCTAAGTGACCGATGTGTATAGGTCCATTCGCATAAATCAACGCGGCAGTAACGGTAGTCCGTGAAAAGTCTGACATAAAATTGGGTAAAATGAAAGCACAAAAATAGGCAAAAACATTCATTGAAATAATCGATTTACCTATTGCGCATCAAAAAAAAATAACTATCTTTGCACACAATTTAAAAAAACAGACAAAAGAAAATGTTAATTATTTCGATAAAAGAGAACGAATCAATTGATAAGGCTTTAAAGCGCTTCAAGAAGAAATTTGAAAAAACAGGTGTAGTAAAAGAACTACGTAGAAGATCTGCTTTCGAAAAACCTTCTGTAGGACGTCGTAAAGAAATGATTCGTGCTGCTTACAAGCAAATCACTTACGGAAATATTAATAACTAATTTCCTATACAATCTTTAAAGGAATTGACTAATTTCGATGATGAATCGTGAATTAGTCAATTTTTTTTTGGACCACCTGTACATCGAAAGGCGCCTCAGTTCGCACACGATTACCTCCTACTCCACTGATCTAGAACAGTTTACCGCATTCATTGCTCCGCAAGAGCTCACACAAATCCAAGCGTTAAC
Source organism: Aquirufa sp. (assembly GCA_046070715.1). Classification (GTDB taxonomy): domain Bacteria; phylum Bacteroidota; class Bacteroidia; order Cytophagales; family Spirosomataceae; genus Aquirufa. The sequence continues at coordinate 5,051 of JBJTMW010000275.1, forward strand.
TATCAGAAAATGGCTCATCAGTTTATCCGATGATTCCATCCAAAACCGTAGCATTAACCGAAAACTGGCCACACTTCGCACCTTTTATAAGTACCTTTTACGAACGGGTAAAGTCTCCGAAAACCCAATGGCTTCCATTCGGATGGTCAAAACCACTAAGAAAATCCCTCAATTCGTACGTGAATCAGAGATGGAAAACCTGGTGGAGCATCGAAAAATCGCTACTAATTTCAGCGAAGCCAGAGATGAACTCATTCTTTTCCTGCTTTATGGTACAGGAATTCGATTGGCCGAATTGATTTCCTTGCAAAACAACCAAGTCAATCTAGCGGCTAAAACGATCCGAGTGATCGGAAAACGAAATAAGGAACGGGTGATTCCTATACCTGGGCTACTCATCGACTTAATTGCGACGTATCGCAGCTTCTGCACGGTGGAGCACGCTCATTTACTACTCACAGACAAAGGCGAACCCTTGTACCCCATGTTTGTACAGCGCTTAGTCAAGAAAAATCTAGGAGAATATAGCCAGCTAGAGAAACTTTCTCCACACGTATTGCGTCACACCTATGCCACACATCTATTGAATAAAGGGGCTGATTTAAATGCGATCAAGGAATTGCTTGGGCATGCTAATTTAGCTGCAACGCAGGTATACACCCATAATTCGATGGAGAAAATGAAAGCGATTTACTTACAAGCACATCCGAAAGCCTAATCGGCTAAAATAACAGGCCCTTTTTGGTTGATTTGGGAGACATATTGTTCTGAACCGATACCCAATGCGGCAAATTCTGCGGCCATCGCTTTCGCTACTTTTTGGGCGGTTTCTTCTCCTTTAGATAAGGCAAACAAGGAAGGCCCAGAACCTGAAATAGAGCAACCTAAAGCTCCATTTGCAATCGCGGCGGATTTCACTTCAGCAAATCCTGGAATCAAGATGGCACGAGATGGTTCGATAATCACATCGACTAAAGAACGACCAATGAGCTCATAATCAGGCAATAATAACCCAGCAACTAATCCAGCGACATTCCCCATTTGGGTGATGGTGGCAGACAAAGAGATTTCCTTATTTAATATACCGCGTGCGTCTTTGGTATTTACCTCAATTTGAGGATGTACTATACTGGCATATAAATCCGCTGGCACGGGAACTTGGATGATATCTAAGGGATCGTAGGAACGAATCACGATAAAACCTCCTAATAGCGAAGGACCTACGTTGTCCGCGTGCGCGGAGCCGCAGGCGACGCGCTCACCTTCCATCGCGAAGGGCAAGAGGTCTTTTTGGGATAAGGGGCGGCCCATGAGTTCATTCGCCGCAAAAACGCCTGCTACGGCAGAAGCCGCGGAAGATCCTAAACCGGAACCCAAAGGCATATCTTTGTGCAAGGATAACTCGAAGCCTTGGTCTTCTCGACCGATGTGGGCTAAGTATTTTTGGATAGCAATTCCGGCCGTATTTTTCTCTACCACTTTTGGCAACCGTCCCTCATCTCCGGTAATTTCTTTAATGACGATACCCGGAGTTGATTTCTTTTCTAAAACCACCTCATCTCCCGGATTATTCACGGCAAAACCGAAGATATCAAATCCACAAGCCACATTCGCTACCGTTGCTGGAGCATATACACGTATCTTTTCCATATTAAGCGAGATGACTTCCAATAGACACAATATCTGCAAAAACACCCGATGCAGTCACCTCAGCTCCTGCTCCAGGCCCTTTAATGACTAAAGGACGATCATGGTAACGTTTGGTTGTGAAGGCGATTACATTGTCTGCTCCATCCATTTGGTAGAACGGATGTGTGGGCCCTACAGAACGCAAACCAATCGTGATTTTTTGATCTTCCAAACAAGCGATATAGCGTAATACCTCCCCTTTCGCCGCTGCTTCATTCACTAATTTCTCAAAGAAATCGTTTGCCTTATCGATCTCCTCGAAGAAAGCATCCACCGAAGGAGCAGCCTCGCAAGCCGGAGGAATGATCTTTTCAATGGTTATATCTGAGAATTCTAATTTCAACCCAATCTCCCGGCTCAAAATCAATATTTTACGTGCCACATCCATCCCGCTCAAATCTTCCCGTGGATCCGGCTCCGTATAACCCTTTTGCTTCGCAGCTCTTAATACCTCTCCAAACGACTTACCCGGTTTAAATTGATTAAATAAGAACGATAAAGTTCCCGAAAGTATCCCTTCAATTTTCTCAAAGCGATCCCCGGAAGCGATCAATCCTTGCAAGGTATTTATCACCGGCAAACCTGCCCCTACATTCGTCTCATACAAGAACTTAACTCCCTTAGCAAGAGCCGTTTGATGCAATTGCGCATACAAATCATAAGGCCCTGAATTCGCAACCTTATTAGGCGTTACAACTGAAATGTTAGACTGAAATAAACCTAAATAGTTCGTATAAATCTCTTTATTCGCAGTACAGTCTGCGAAAATGGAATTAGGTAAATTCAAAGTCTTGATTTGGGCAATAAATCCCGCTAAATCGGCCGGTTCCCCTGCACTTTCTAATAAATTCAAGGCCTGATCTAGCTCAATTCCTTCTTCCTGAATCAATTGTTTACGGCTATTCGCGATTCCCGTTAAACGGATTTTGATGCCTTTGTATTTGGCCAAATAGTGCTCCTGGCCTATGATTTGCTCTAATAAAGTTTTTCCGATCAAACCTGCCCCGACGAGGTAGAGGTTTAAGGTTTTGATTTGGGAAAAGAAAAAAGTCTCATGAATCACATTCAAGGCCTTAGAGAGGTCCTTATTTTCAATCACTACTGAGATATTCAACTCGGAGGAACCCTGCGCCGTAGCCACAATATTGATTCCATTTTTTCCCAAAGAAGAGAACAATTTCCCACTCACACCGGTATGCTTACGCATCCCCTCACCCACCACGGCAATGACAGAAAGCTCTTTTTGGATATCAATTCCCTCAATATCACCCGCTACTATTTCTGCAGAAAACTCCTTTTCGAGTATTTTACGCACTTTATCCGCCACAGAAGGATCGATGGCAAAACAGATACTGTGTTCAGAAGAGGCCTGAGAAATCAAGACAACTGATATTTTTTCGCGAGCTAAAACCGTAAAAAGTTTAGCAGAAACCCCAGCCACGCCTATCATCCCTGAACCTTGCAGATTAACCAAGGCTAGCTGATCAATAGAGGAGATTCCCGTTATGATATATGGGCTACCAGTAGGTTCTTTACTGACCACGGTGCCTTCAAAAGTCGGATTAAACGTATTTAGTACGCGAATCGGAATATTCTTTGCGAATGCAGGTTGCAAAGAAGGCGGGTAAATCACTTTAGCCCCAAAATGCGTTAACTCCATCGCTTCCGCATAGGAAATCGAAGGAATCGTGAAAGCAGACTTCACTTTACGCGGATCAGCGGTCATCATCCCATCCACATCCGTCCAAATCTCAATCTCTTTTACCCCTAAAGCAGCTCCGATCACCGATGCCGTATAATCGGATCCACCGCGACCTAAAGTCGTAGTCTCCCCTTTCGTATTAGACGCAATAAAACCAGTCACTAGGCCTATTTTACCTTTATTGGCTTCAAAATAGTCTATAATCAATGGATTAGTCACCGTAAAATCTACTTCTGAATGACTAAAAGCGCTATTGGTTTTGATGATTTCCCGCGCATCTACATAGAAAACGGGAAGGCCCCTTTGTTGTAAAATGGCGAAAATTAAATAGGTCGATAAACGCTCTCCAAAACTAACTAACGCATCAGAGGTCTTAGGCGATATCTCCTTAATCAAACTTATACCTTTCAACACATCGCGTAATTCATTCACCAAAGTACGCACATGTGCAATCACTTGACTTTGTCCCGTCACCGGAATAAAGTGCTTAATTACTTCAAAATGACGTGTTTCAATCGTCTCGATCAACGTATTAACCGTGCTTTTCGGCTGTGCCGCTAAGGTGCCCGCTTCTAACAAATGATTCGTCACACCGCTCATCGCAGAAAAGACTACAGCAAAATCTAAGGAGGATTTCCCGTTTGACTCGATGATCGCCAAAACGGATTGAATGCTTTCGATGCTTCCACAACTGGTCCCACCGAATTTTAGGATTTTTTCCATTAATTAAGAAAACAAAATGATTCTCAACTCTACAAACAGCTGAGATATAGGACAAATATACGATTTTAGGCCGTATTTTGCCCAAGAATCCGGTGTCCTTTTCGTTTTCTTTTGGTCAAATTCCGATAATTATCACTTAAAACGGAAATATTTCCATCTACTTCAAAGATGGCCAGGTTCACTTCTGCGATTTCTTCCACACCATGCTCACGCACCACCGCCTTTAATTGTTCTATCGTAATAGACGCCTCTTTCAATCCATTTTCTTTCAAAACGCCATCATAAATGAGTAAAATGGGCTCGCCATCTAACGCCTTACTTAATTTAACACTCTTATTCGTCAACCATTTAAAGGCATAATTCATCACAAACAAAGCCAAAGCAGCCACCAATCCTCCCTCCAAGCTCGTATCATTTCCCACCATCGCCGTCTGAACTGAATTAGATATCAACAAAATGAAAACCACATCCACCACAGACAACTGCGCAAACTCCTTCTTCCCAAAAACACGAATAGCCGCTACGATAAACACGTAAACGGCTATTGATTTGAGGGCGATGATCACATAGCCTTCCATATTTTCTATTTTTTCTTTTCCGCAGCCATGACCATAGACAACTTCAATTTCGCTGCTAAATCATAGATATTGGTTAGTTCTTGTACCGTTTGGTTGCGATCCATTCGAACCACTAAAGTTACTGCTTTTTTAGAAGTCACCTCATTCGACAGTTCCGTTTCTAAATTTGCCACATCCACTAAACGATCGTCAATGTAATAATTCAATTTCTCATCTACTGTTAAACGAATCACTTCATTTGCGGGCGTAGGCATCGGTTTTGCCGTTTCTGGCAAAAGCAATTTGATTGCATCCGGGGAAGCAAGCGTCGAAATCATTAAAAAGAACATCAACAAAAAGAAAAGGATATCCGCTAAGGCTCCTGTTTCTACTTCCGATGCTTCTCTGGCTCTTTTTCTGAAGTTCATCGAATTAGGCTTTAGACGCTGGTTTGTGAAGAATATCTAAGAAATCAATCGCCGTAATTTCCATTTTGTTAATCGTACGATCAATCATCGTGGTCAATAAAGTGTACAATACATACGCAATAATACCGACGATTAAACCAGAGGCAGATGTCACCATTTTCTCGTAAATACCACCAGCAATCGTTGAAATGTCAATTTTATTCGAAATGGATATATTGTGGAAAGTACGAATCATACCCGTCACCGTCCCTAAGAATCCAAACATGGGGGCAATACGCGCAATCGCACTCAGAATCCCTAAATTCTTCTCCATATTATAGATTTCTACTTTGGCCTTGTTCTCTATCGCCGCCTCAATATCACGGATAGGAGAACCTAAACGGGATAATCCTTTTTCCAAAAGCTTTGCTATCGGATAAGAGGTCGCTTTGCAGAAATTAATCGCCCCCTGCACATTCCCTGCCTGCAACATGTCATTAATCGTGTGCAAGAAATTCTCATCTAATTTTGCCGTCTTGCGGATATATAAATAGCGTTCGATGAACAAGAAAACGGCCGCAGCAAACAAGAAACCGATCGGATACATCACATATCCCCCTTTTCCTAATAAGTCTAACACCGAAAATTCTTCTACGACTACTTTAGTCACTTCTTGAACTGGACCAGAGGCATTAACAATAGAATCTGCCACCGCAGAAGAAAGA
>JBJTMW010000276.1:0-3797 GCA_046070715.1 Aquirufa sp.
AAATTTTTTCATTCGTTGATTTTTGTTGGAGATTAAAGATAGAAAATTTTTGTCTTTGGCCTATCTTTGTCTACACATTTTGCCTAAGTCAATCATGAACACTGCTCAAACTATCGCCACCTTAGTGGCGAATCCTGAATCCCATGCCCGTTTTTTGAATACCCTTTCCTTCATGGAAAATTCCGGCGCTCGCAAGATTTCTAAATTTGAGCACAAAAAAGAGGTCAGCCTGATCATCTTAAAACACGCCGCGGAAGAACACCGCCACGCCTATTACTTGAAGAAACAGATCAGCAAATTAGTCCCGTCTGGATTCGAGACTTACGACGATTCTTTCTTGATCAACCCGCGCTCTTCCCGCTTCTATCTAGACGTGTTAGACCTGCGCGTCAGCCAATATGCGAAGAAAAAACTAGGCCTTACCGGCCATGACGTGAAATGGGCGGCCTATTTATTAGTGACCTACGCCATCGAATTACGTGCAGATGAATTGTATCCGATCTATCAGCAAATCCTGACCGAAACAAAATCAAAAGTCCAAGTGAAATCCATCATCGTGGAAGAAGAGGGGCACCTAGAGGAGATGATCTCCCAATTAAAAGCTACTTGGCCAGACTGGGAACAGCACGCCGCCGTGGCCGTTCAAATCGAAACGGAATTGTATCAGGACTGGGTGAGTTCGTTGGTAGCGTAGTTCACAAAACGTGAACTTCTCCCGTTTTTATCAACCAACTTTTAATCTCGCCATTCACCTTCACTTTCGCTGTGCTTCCTTTCATTCCTTTCAGGTGTAGGGACGTCACTTTCCCATCTTTCCAGCTCATGGAAACTTCGAATCCACCACGCGTTTTTAAGCCAGAAACCGATCCCTCTGAAGCCCAAGCAGCCGGTAAAGCTGGAAGAGTTTCGATTAATTCCGGTGTGGATTGAATTAACATCTCTGCCACTGCCGCGGAACCACCAAAGTTCCCATCGATTTGGAAAGGAGGGTGGGCGTCGAACAAGTTAGGGTAGGTGCCACCGCCGCGGGCGTAGTTTACTTTTACGCCGTCCGGTTCTACGTATTTCAAGAGTTCACGGTACATTTTGTAGGCGTGATCTCCATCGCGCAGACGTGCCCAGAGGTTAATTCTCCAGCCTTTGGACCAGCCCGTTGTCTCATCGCCTTTGATTTCTAGGGTCTTTTTAGCCGCCGCTGCAATCGTTGGTGTTTCTGCCACCGTCACGTGCGTTCCCGGGTATAAACCGTATAAATGCGATTGGTGGCGGTGTTTCGGATCCGTGTCCTCCCAGTCGAAATACCACTCTTGTAGATTGCCTTTCGCGCCTACTTGGTACGGAAGTATACGGGCCAAAGCCTTTTCTAAAGACGCCTGAAAAGCCGGGTCTTTTTGCAGGATTTTTTCAGCCGCGATTAAGTCCAAAAATAACTCGCGTATCATCGCCAAATCCGCCGTCGCCCCATATGCCGTCGCCCCTTGGTAGCCCGTAGGTGTGATGAATTTGTTCTCTGGTGAAGTCGATGGAGACGTGATTAAGCGACCATTTTTGTCCTCAATTAGCCAATACAGGCAGAACTCTGCCGCACCGCGCATCAAAGGATAGGCCTTAACCTCTAAGAATTTCTTGTCCTGCGTGAACAAATAATGCTCCCACAAATGGGTCGAAGCCCAAGTCGCGCCCATTGGCCAGTTTGCCCAGCTCGGATCTCCATTTCCGAAATCCCCCACGGGATTCGACATCGCCCAAATGTCCGAATTGTGGTGAACCACCCAACCCGGCGCATCGTAAAAGGTCTTCGCCGTAATGCGCCCCGTCTTTTCCAAGTTCTCTAAGAAGCCTAAAAACGGCGCGTGCATCTCGCTCAAATTCGTATTTTCCGCCAGCCAATAATTCTCTTCGGCATTAATATTCATCGTATAATTACTCGACCAAGGCGGTTGAATGTGTGGATTCCACAGCCCTTGCAAGTTCGCTGGAACGCTAGGCGTCCGCGAGCTCGAGATCAATAAATAACGCCCAAACTGGAAGTACAAAGTTTCGAGGTAGTTGTCCTTCTCGCCTTTGGCATAACGTCTTAAACGCTCATCCGTAGGTAATTCCGGTGCATTATCCGCCGGCAAACTCAAGTTCACGCGCTTGAAATACGGCTGGTAATCCGCTAAATGGCGTGCTAATAATTGCTCCGCTCCTTTGAAACTAGCGGTTTGCAAACGCTTCTCAGAAAGCTCGTCTTCGTTCAAACCCTCCTTCGATGGGCTCTTGTCAAAACCATTAAAACTCGTCGCCATCGTCACTAAAATCGTCGCGTCCGTTCCGCCTACCATCTGCAAAGTCGAATCCGTTCTCACCACTTTCCCGTCTGCCGATTGAATCAAAATATCCGAAGCAAAACGCGTTCCCTTGTTCTCATCAAACATAATCGGATTCCCTTTCTTGCGCACATAATTCGGATCCGCCCGCACCGGCGCCGTGCCCTTTGCGTGTAGGTGATTAATGGTCGATTTCGTCGAATAACGCAACAAGGACTTGAATTGAACCGTAAAGTTCAGCCCTTTTTTCTCCTTACTCGTCAGGTGAATCACGAACACATTGTCCGGATGCGAGAAGAAATATTCTTTGCGAATCTCGTTCGTTCCCGCGTGGTAATGCACGGTCGAAACCGCCTTGTCTAAATTCAATTCGCGGCGGTATTCCGTCGGATTCTCGTGATTAAAATCGACATATAAGGTTCCCAGCGGCGCATACGACTCCGAGAATTTGCCTTGAATTTTACGAACCAAAGAATCCGCCGCCTTGTAATTCTCAAGACGTAAAGCCTCGCGAACCGCCGGCAAATTTTTATACGCCTCCTTGTTCATATACGGATCCATGGGCTCCCCAGACCACAAAGTCAGGTCATTTAGAAAGATTTTATCGCTCTTCGTTCCGCCAAAAACCGTCGCTCCCTGCTTCCCATTTCCGAGCACAAGCGCCTCTTCAAAATACGTCGCCGGCTTATCGTACCACAATCGCATGGGTTTTTGCTGTGCGAATGTGCTGAAGGCTAAAAGGGTTAAAAATAGGATGCGCATAGGTTTATTTTTTTATCGCCAAACGGCCTGTGTAGTCAATTCTCTGTAATAAAATCGAAGTCTTTTGCTCTGCGAAATACTCGTCCACCGCTTTGCGGCAGCCCTCCCAATGACCATAATCATCAATGATTAAAACGCCGCTTTCGCTCAGAGATGGATATAAATGAATCAATTCGTGTTTCGTGGAGGTGTACCAGTCTGTGTCTAAACGCAATAGGGCGATGGCACCTTTTGGGGTGATTTGCGGAATCGTATCTTCCACTTTTCCCTCCACGTAGTGGATGTTTTCTGATGGAAAAGCGCTGTTCGACATCGTTAATTTAACGTCGTCTAAGTTTGCCAAACACCAAACCGAAGTTTCCTTCTGGTCCTGCGTTTGCTCGAGCATTTGGTCCGCTTTTTGGCCCCTAAAATCCACATCCTCTGCCGTAGGTTCCGACATGCCCTCAAAGGTATCGTATAAATAGAGATGGCGATCGCTCACCCCGCGGTGCGCTAACACCTGGGCCACCATCAGCGAAGATCCCCCACGCCAAACGCCACATTCCACAAAATCCCCGGGTATATTTTGATCAATCACAAAATTCGTCGCCTGGTACAACGCGAACATCCGCTCCACCGAGGTCATCGTGTAGGGCTGGCATTTCTCGTAAAAGCTCCAAAAGGTTTTGTCCTGAATGTCCGCGTAGGGCCCAGCGGCCTTGCGATCGAATTTGGTGACTT
>JBJTMW010000277.1:0-3386 GCA_046070715.1 Aquirufa sp.
ATGCGGATACTAGGCGTTTTATTGTTAGCGTTTATTGGGCTCATTTCGGCTGAAACGAATTATAGAGAAAACCTGTCTGATTACGGTTTTTTCAAAGGTACCTTAAAGGACCAAATCCCGGCTGACGGCGTCGTTCCTTACACCTTAAACTCTCCTCTATTTTCTGACTACGCCTCCAAACTTCGTTTTGTAAAATTGCCCCCAGGTCAATCGGTCGCTTATAATCCGGATTCCGTATTGCAATTTCCCGTGGGCACCGCGATCGTCAAAACCTTCTATTATCCCATCGACGAACGCAACCCGAAGAAAGGTCGCCGCCTGATGGAGACTCGCGTTTTATTGCATGAGGCCAAAGGCTGGGTGGCGCTTCCTTATATTTGGAACAAAGAACAAACGGATGCCGTTCTTGAAGTGGCCGGAGGTAGTGATCAAGTGGCCTGGATAGATGCCGCAGGTAAAAAGCAATCATTCGAATACCAAGTGCCTAACATGAACCAATGCAAGGGTTGCCACGAACGTTCTGGCGAAATGACGCCCATCGGCCCATCCGTTCGCCAATTAAACGATGGCCAGCAATTGCAACATTGGGAGACGGCTGGCATCCTAAAGGGCCTGCCAAAAGACCAAATTCCCGCTTTAGTCAATTATTCGAATACAACGGCTTCCCTTGATGATCGCGTGAAAGCCTACCTCGATATCAATTGTGCCCACTGCCATAATCCCACCGGCCCGGCCCGTTCTTCCGGCCTTTATTTGACTTGGGATTCCAAAGATCGGACCGCCTACGGTTTCCTAAAATCTCCTGTCGCGGCGGGTCGTGGCTCTGGGAATCTGAGTTATGACATTGTTCCCGGTAAACCGGAACATAGTATTTTACACTACCGAATGGCCTCCCGCGACCCAGGGGTCATGATGCCTGAATTAGGGCGCCAACTCACTCACCACGAGGGGGTTGAATTAGTCCGCTCTTGGATTCAATCTTTACACTAAACGAATGGATTTGTTCCCTTTACGGATTTTGGAACATCTTCGAATCATCTTGTTTTTTCTTTTAATAGCAATGTTTCTAGGTTTACGAAAACATTAAACCTTTAAAGAAATGAAAAAACTACTCAGCTCATTAGCGTTAGTTCTGCTGCTATCTGCAGCGACTTTCGCGCAAAACCGCTACACGATGGTAGCGTACCACAAATTACAACCTGGAAAAACGATGGACGATGCCATCGCATTGGAAAAGCAATATTTGCCTATTCATGAAGCGCGCAAGTCGGCCGGTATTATTGATGGCTGGGCCATGTATGTCCCATACAATAATATCAAATCTGAGGGAATTGACTTCGATTATATGACCGTAAATTGGGGTTCCGATTTAGATAAAATTCATCTTTATCCGATGGAATTATTTGGCAGTATCTTAAAAACAGATCCAGGTTTAAAGAAATTATCAGCCTCTACTATTAGCACTCAAACAATTCTTCGTCACTCAATAGGTAAGAAAATTACGGGTACAGCAAAAGGTACAAACAAGGATCATTTTATCATTTTTGATATGATGAAAGTAACGGATGCTGCAGCTTACGAAGCGTTTGAGCAGAAAGTATTAAAGGTGCACGAAGAAAGAGTAGCAGCGGGTAATATCTCCGGCTGGTCTTTCTATAAGAACCTTTATCCTTCTTCTGATGAGGTGAAGTTTAATTACACCACTGTTCAGAGTGTTGAAAAATTATCAAAATTGGATGAAATGATGGATAGCTATTACAAGGCCATTCCAAAGGCCCTAGGTATTTCACCTGAAGAGTTCATGAAACAAGCAACGGTGAAAAGAGCACTTAATGCAACCATGATTACGAAAATTGCCTTATCTACTAAATAAACACACACAATGAAAAAAATTATCATGATCATGGCTGTCGCTACAGCCTTATTTTCTTGCGGTCAAAAGCAAGATGCAGCCGCTACTTCTACAGAAGCAAGTGCAGATTCTTTAGGAGGGACCTTTTCATCAACTGATGAGAAATCTCAAACCATTCATAATTTGATTAAAGCATCCTTTGCGAACGATACAACGTATAAGTGGGATGAGATTGCAGATAATATTGCTGTTTATTTTCCTAGTGACACCATTCCAGATATTAAAGGAAAGAAAGCTTACTTAGAAGATTTTGCGATGAATGGCAAACTTTGGGGTGATCCTCGGTTTACCTTTTTACGTGTAATTACCTTGAAAATGAACAATGGAGAAACTTGGACAAACATTTGGGGCACATGGCACACAAAAGGTAAGTTCACAGGAAAAGAAATTGTCATGAACATCCACCAAGCCTTGAAATGGGAGAATGATAAAATCGCGCAAGAAATCCATTTTTATGATACGAAATTCGCTATGGATGAGTATGCAGCTATGCAGGCTGCAGAGAAAAAATAAGAAATTTTTTGTTGAAAAGGGTTTAGAAAAGGCGGGCGCTATTAGTGCCCACCTTTTTTTATTTTACGGCTGCTTCTAAGTCTGCAATTACAAATTTGGACATCTGCAAAAAGGCATACGTAGCCTTAGGCGCCGTTTCTGGATTAGTCATTAATTTTCCCAAAACCGAAGGAACAATCTGCCACGAAACCCCGTATTTATCCTTCAACCAACCACATCTTCCTGCTGAACCTCCAGTCACTAAATTGTCCCATAAGTGGTCAATTTCTTCCTGCGTATCGACTGTGACCATCATTGAAACACCTTCATTGAAGTTATGTTGATGATCCATCGAACTCTCCATTAAATGGAAAGGCTTTCCGTTCAATGTAAATTGAGAATATTTCACATTCCCTTCCGTGTCATGTTCCCCTTTTTCATAAAGCGCTTTGTGCAGTATTTCAGAATTGGGGAAAAGAGAAGTGTAGAAATCAATCGCCTCGTTTGCCTTTCCATTATTGACGCCAGTAAACATCAAATTAGGGGCCAGCTTCGCGTGCGATTCATGGTTCTTCATAATTTGCCAATTCACCCCAAATTGATCCACGCACCACCCATACAAGGGACTCCAAGGATAGGTATTCAGATCCATTAACACCTTTCCGTTTTCAGTTAATTTCTCCCAAACCTGTCTAATTTCCGCTTCCTCCTCCAGATTGACAAAGAAGGAAATGGACGGATTAATTGGGTATCCCGGACCGCCATTTAAGTGCATAAAACGTCTTCCGAAAAGGCGGTAATTCACCGCCATAGGGTTTTCAGAAAGGGGCTCAAAGTCTGAAAAAGTGCTTTGATAAAAGTCAGCAGCCTCTTTTGCATTCTTGTCAAACCAGAGGCAGGTCGCAATTTCGTGTATCATAGTGGGTTAAATTTCGATAGAAATTTTGACTTTTCCGCCTAAACCTTTTTCCACAATATCATA
>JBJTMW010000278.1:0-3993 GCA_046070715.1 Aquirufa sp.
GATGATGTTTTTAACGCCGGCTTTCGCTGCTTTGGGGATGATATCTTCGTAGAAACCGACTAAAGCGTCATGGTTTTTTGTGCGGTTAAAGAAGTTCGGGATGTTCATGCCATCCGGGTATTTTCCCCAGCCAATTGCCGCAGTCATATCGTGTTTTTTCAGGATTTCCCATTCCTCGGGACCTGTTAATTCGATGGATTGCAATCCGATTTTTTTGGCATTAATGACTAATTCCTCAAACGGGATATCTTGATAGCACCAGCGACATGCCGAGTGATGTACTTTTCCCTTCAGGTCTAGGCCCGCTTGGATGTCTGCTTCCTGAAAACGATGTCCCATCATTCCCAATCCAGCGAATCCTGCAGAGCTTTTTAGAATGTCCCTGCGGCTGAATTTATTTTCCATAGGTTTATTTTTAATAGGTTTATTTAAGTAATCCGGTGACGAATTTATCACTGAGCTCAAATAGTAAGCCGGGATAAACGCCTAGCAATATACTGATAATTCCTAGACCAAAAAGGCTAAGTAATTCTAATTTATTCAAATCGGGTAAAGACCAGTCTGCATTTTTTAGGTAGGGTTTTCCCAAATAGATTTTTTGGAAAGTCCAAAGCAGGTAGCCAGCGCCTAATAATAAGCCCAAAGCCCCCAATACGGCAATGCCTGGATGCACAAACGGACTCGTGAAGGCGCCCATTAGGCTGAAGAATTCTCCGATAAATCCAGAGAATCCAGGAAGACCTAAGGAGGCAAAAATGGCGATTCCAGAAATAACCGTAAAGCGTGGCATCAGCGTTACTAGGCCTGAATACGAATCAATTTCGCGGTTGCCGGTGCGGGAATACAAAACGCCTACCATCAAGAATAATAACGCGGATAAAACCCCGTGGGAGATGGTTTGGAAGATGGCTCCTTGCCAGCCTTCAGCGGTAAATGCTGCGATTCCGATCAGCACGAATCCCATGTGGGAAACGGAAGAATAGGCTACTAATTTCTTTAAATCGGTCATCGCTAGCGCATTATAGGCGCCATAAACGATGGATAAGGCTCCTAAGCCTGCCAAAATATTCGCCGCTTCAATGGCCTCTGCTTGGAAGAATGGAATCGAAATTCGCAACCAACCATAGGCACCGATTTTCAATAAAACCCCCGCTAATAAAACAGAGATAGGTGTGGGTGCTTCCACGTGCGCATCGGGTAACCAAGTGTGCAAAGGAACCATCGGTAATTTGATGGCGAATCCGATGAATAATAACCAAAAACCCCACTCACGTGCGCTCATTCCAGCTAAAGCCCAGCCTGAGCTAGGATGCAAGATGCTGGTGATTTGACAATTATTAGCATCTGCTAATGCCTGTATATCAAAGCTATGCACTAAGGAAGACGTCGCTAATTCATGTGACTGAATCAGTTGCTGCACCGTTTTCAATGCCTCAATATTGAATCCTTGTTCTGGGCGAATCAAGCCATTCAATAAGGCTGTTTCGTAAGGATCCACGTAGGCTACGCCCATTCCTAGCATCACGATCAGGATCAAAAGGGAGCCTACTAATGTGTAAATAAAGAACTTCAAGGACGCGTAGTTTCTGCGCGGTCCACCCCAAATTCCGATTAAGAAATACATGGGGAGCAACATGAACTCGAAGAAGACGTAGAAGAGAAAGAGGTCTTTGGCCATAAAACAGCCCATAATCGAGGCGTTCAATAATAAGACCAAAGCATAATAGCCACCTATTTTTTCCTTAATGTCTGTCGAATTCCAAAGTGCCACCCAGGTGATTAATCCTGTTAACAGAATTAAGGAAATGCTCAATCCATCGATTCCTAGCGTGTATTTGGACATAAATTGCCCCATCGATCCGAGCGAAATGGAGAACCAATTGTGCGTCTCATTGAATTGAAATAAGCCAGATGTTTTATCGAAAGCGCTATAGATATAGCCCAAAAGTGCTAATTGGAGAGTCGAAAGACCGATGGCAATGCTTCTCGCTTGTTCTTTCAATTGACCCAAACCAAGCGCTAATGCACCAAGCAAGGGCAATCCTATCAAGAGCGATAAAAGAGGTAAATTTGTCATTTAATAAATAGCGCGTAAAGTAAAAATATGGCAAATGTCACAATAATCATAGCCCAATAGCTTTGGACTTTAGCTGACTGCCAGCGACTTAAAATTCTTCCGGTGCCTGCACTCAAGCTGGTACTTCCACCCACTAAAATGCCATCGACGATGTGCCTGTCAAACCAGGCAGATAGATGGGCGATGATCACTTGCAAAGCAGCAACCCCATTCACGAAGCGGTCAATAAATTGGGTTTCGAACACCTGAGCTGATCTACTTTTCCAGCGAACCAGGCTAAATAAGGCAGGCCAAAAACGAGGCAAAAATTGATAATTCCCAGCCGGAATCCAGTTTCTTGTTAAATAGGCTCCCGCAATTCCCAGTACCCAAGTGGCAGCTGTTATATACAACCAGAACGCCGGAATGTGGTAAATGCTGATTAACGTATTTTCGTGCATTTCCAATGGATTTGCCGAAATCCAAATGAAAAGACTTGCTATGACGAGCACACTGATCGGCAGCGCAAATTCTGTCGTCGACGAACCTTCTTTCAAAGGCCCCATGAATATCAAATAAAACTGGCGACTGATATATAAACTGGTCAAGACCATTCCTAGTGCTAAAACAACTAGCAATTCTACCTGACCGGATGTATATAAATATCCTGCGATGTTTTCTTTGCTGTAAAAACCACCCGTGAGAGGTAATCCCATTAATCCAGCCCCGAATACGAGGTAGGCCAAAGCCGCTATTGGCGCCTTCTTGCGAAGGCCACCCATGTCGTTTAGGCTTTGGGAATGGACTGTATGAATAACCGCACCAGCCGCTAAAAAAAGGCCTGCTTTGAAAATCCCATGGGTCAATAAATGAAATAATGAAGCATCAGAACCCATTCCCATCCACATCAAACCCAGCTGGGAAATGGTGGAATAGGCGAGTGTTTTTTTGATGTCGTTTTGGAAAATGGCAAATACAGCTCCTGCTAAAAAGGATATCGCACCGATGATCCCCATAAACAGATGGGTCTCTGGTCCTGTGATATCGAATACGCGAACGCCCACAAATACACCCGCGGCCACCATCGTAGCGGCGTGGATTAGAGCAGAGGCTGGCGTAGGCCCTTCCATCGCATCCGGTAACCAAGACATTAACGGGAATTGGGCTGATTTAGCTATTCCGCCTGCAATAATGGCGATTCCGATCAGGGTAGGAGCGATGCCATGCATCGTTGAAAATTGCCACGAATTGAAATGCAAACCGAGTGCAATTAAGCCAAATAATAACGCTATGTCTCCTAAACGATTGATTAAAAAGGCTTTTTTAGCCGCTTGTATGGCGGCCGTTTTTTGATGCCAAAAACTAATTAACAAATACGAACAAGCCCCCACTAATTCCCATGCCCCATAAAAAACAAGGATGGAATCAGTCAGCAATAAAAGCGCCATTGAACCCACAAACAGGTGCAAATACAGGTAATAGCGACCGATGGAGGGGTCGTTTTTTAGATAGGATTTGGAAAATAACTGGACACAAAAGGACACAATTGCCACTAATCCTAGAACCAATTGAGCCGGAGCATTCGCCCAAAAACTCGCATTCATCTCTTGTCCACCTAGGCTAAACCAGGTGTAGGCGATCTTGAAATTGGAAGTTGCATTACTTAAAAACGCGATGACCAAAAGACTAAATACACCCGAGAGGGAAATCGAAAAAACAGGTTTGGGAAAAAGAGCCACCAACAGCGCGGACGCCCAAGGCAACAAAAGCACTCCAAGAAACAGGAGATTTAATCCCATATACTTAATATAGATTTCTAACAAATATACGGATTATCCGCCACTCACGGGAGGAATTAGGGCAATTTCCATCGATTCGGATAGGATAAAATCAGGTTCTGGAAAGCGATGTTCTGCTGCAAGACGTAAGGAAGGTAG
>JBJTMW010000279.1:0-10197 GCA_046070715.1 Aquirufa sp.
GTTATCTTCTACAATGCAAACCCAGTGTACAACCACCCAATGGGTGCAGCTCTAGCAGCAGCACTTCCGAAGGTAGGTCTAAGCTTAGCGACAAACGATCGCGCTGATGAGACGGCTTCATTATGTCAATTCATCGCCCCAGATTCACACTTCTTAGAATCTTGGAATGATGCTGAGCCTAAAGCTGGTTTCTACTCATTAACGCAACCTACGATTTCTACAATCTTCAAAACACGTCAAGCGCAGTCAAGTTTCTTAACTTGGGCAGGCTTACCGTCTGATTTTGCGGCTTACTTAGAGAGCAACTGGGAGAAAAACATCTTAAAAGGCGGCAAAGTAGCGTGGAATAATGCATTACATGATGGTGTATTTGAACCAACAACAGCTACCGTTTCTTCTGCTAGCCCATCGGTTGATGTGAATGCATCAGCTGCTGCGATTAGCAAAGCATACTCTGCTTCTTCTACTGGTTTAGAGATCGCCGTTTACGAAAAAGTAGGTTTAGGTACAGGTTCTCAAGCAAACAACCCTTGGTTGCAAGAATTCCCTGAACCAGTTTCTAAAGCATGTTGGGACAATTATGCAGCTATTTCGCAACCCACTGCTACTAAATTAAAATTAAAGCAAGGTGATGTAGTGGAAGTAAGCGCGAAAGGATACAAAGTATCTCTTCCAGTTTTAGTTCAACCAGGCCAAGCTCAAGATACGATCGCTATTGCTATCGGTTACGGTCGCACGAAAGCAGGTAAGTCTGCTGACGGTGTGGGTGTAAACGCTTATCCATTCATTTCTGAAATCAATGGAGCTTGTGTAGGAACTTGCACACAAGGTGTTTCTATCACAGCAACAGGCGAAACAAAAGATATCGCTCAAACGCAAACACACCAAACGGTGATGGCACGTCAAGCAGTCGTTCAAGAGACGGTGTTAGCTGATTTTGCAAAAGATGCCAAAGCAGGAAGCTACACTCCTCGCGTGAAAACGTCTGAAGGAGAAAAAGATGCGACTGATTTAACGCTTTGGAACGGTCACGAATACAATAACCACGCGTGGGGTATGGTGATCGACTTAAATACCTGTACAGGATGTTCTGCTTGCGTAGTTTCTTGTAACGCAGAAAACAACGTTCCTGTCGTAGGCCGTCAAGAGGTAATTAACCGTCGTGAGATGCATTGGATGCGTATCGACCGTTACTACTCATCTGACGCTGAGGTAGAAGATTTGAAAGGCTTAGAAATCGCTTCTGATAATCCAGAGGTAGTTTTCCAACCAATGTTATGCCAACACTGTAACAACGCTCCTTGCGAGACTGTTTGTCCCGTATTAGCAACGACTCACTCGACAGAGGGTCTAAACCAAATGACCTACAACCGTTGTATCGGTACACGTTATTGCGCAAATAACTGTCCATACAAAGTGCGTCGTTTCAACTGGTTCCGTTATTTCCAAACAGATGACTTCGATTTCAACTTCAATAACGACTTAGGACGTATGGTGATTAACCCAGACGTAACCGTTCGTTCTCGTGGAGTAATGGAGAAATGCTCGATGTGCGTTCAACGTATTCAAGCTGGTAAGTTAGAAGCGAAGAAAGAGAAACGTCGTCCAGTAGATGGAGAAATTCAAGTAGCTTGTGCTCAATCTTGCCCTACAAACGCCATTACATTTGGAGATATGAACGATCCAGCATCTGAGATCTCTAAATTGTTATTAGTAGAGAAAGAAGGACGTGCTTACCACGTAATCGAAGAGATTAACGTGAAGCCTAATATCTCTTACTTGAAGAAAGTTCGTAACAAGGATGCTAAGAAAGAAGCATAATTTTTTAATCGTAAAACAGTAAATAAAAATATGTCGCACGTTGTATCACCCATAAGAGAGAAACTAGTTACTGGTGGAAAATCTTATTCCGATGTTACCCACGATATTTGCAAGCAAGTAGAGGGAGAACCTACGAAAGAATGGAAAATTGCATTCGGGATCTCTGTCCTTGTATTCATTTATGGTGCTTATTGCCTTTTCTACACTTGGTGGCAAGGTATTGGCGTTTGGGGATTAAATAAAACCGTAGGTTGGGCTTGGGATATCACTAACTTCGTTTGGTGGGTGGGTATCGGTCACGCGGGTACCTTGATCTCTGCCGTTTTATTATTGTTCCGTCAAAAATGGAGAACTTCCATTAACCGTTCAGCAGAAGCGATGACGATCTTTGCCGTACTTTGTGCTGCATCGTTTATCTTAGCGCACATGGGTCGTCCATGGTTAGCTCACTGGGCTTTACCACTTCCTAATGCTTTCGGTTCATTATGGGTTAACTTTAACTCACCGTTAGTTTGGGACGTATTTGCTATCTCGACCTACTTATCTGTTTCGTTATTGTTCTGGTATATGGGTCTTGTGCCGGATTTGGCAACGATTCGTGACCGTGCGACTACAGCAGGACGTAAGTTCTGGTATGGTTTATTCAGCTTAGGCTGGACAGGTTCTTCTAAGACTTGGGCACGTTATGAGTACATGTCCTTAATCTTAGCCGGTATCTCTACTCCTCTTGTACTTTCTGTACACACGATTGTATCGATGGACTTTGCAACGTCTGTTATCCCAGGATGGCACACGACGATCTTCCCTCCGTATTTCGTGGCGGGTGCGATCTTCTCCGGTTTTGCGATGGTTCAAACCTTATTGCTAATCACACGTGTGGTTTTCAAATTAGAAGACTATATCACGATTGAGCATATCGAAATGATGAACATCGTTATCACGGTAACGGGTTCAGTTGTAGGTATCGCTTATTTAACTGAATTCTTCATCGCTTGGTACTCAGGTGTGGAATATGAAAGCTACGCATTCATTAACCGTGCGACGGGTCCATACTGGTGGGCTTATTGGATGATGATGACGTGTAACGTAATTTCTCCACAGTTATTCTGGTCAAAAGCGATCCGTACGAACTTAATGGTTTCTTTCTTCTTATCTATTGTGGTAAACGTAGGTATGTGGTTTGAGCGTTTCGTCATTATCGTGACATCATTACACCGTGATTACTTACCATCATCGTGGGCGATGTTCTCTCCTACGAGATATGATATTGGTGATTACATCTTCTCATTCGGTTTATTCTTTACGTTATTCTTCTTATTCGCGAAATACTTACCAGTGGTAAATATGGCGGAAGTGAAATCCGTAATGAAAGGCGTTTCGTCTAACTTCCCAGCGAAGAAAGCAAAGGCTGCAAAGAAAACAGAAGAATAATTTTATTTACCCATTCGAAATTAAAACAATATGAGTTCGACAACTAACTACATTTTGGGAGTTTATGACGATGAGGACGAAGTTTTACACGCGGTAAGCGAGGTAAAGGCTAAAGGAATCAAAATCGAAGACGTATTTACACCCTTCCCTATTCACGGATTAGACGTAGCCGTAGGACATGAGCGTACCCGTTTACCTATCGCTGCCTTTATGTTTGGTACCTTAGGAATGATTTGTGCTTTTTCATTGATTAGCTACACCATGGTGTTTGACTGGCCAATGATCATAGGGGGTAAAGATTTCTTTGCACTTCCTAACTGGATTCCGATTGCTTTTGAGGGAACGGTGTTGTTCACGGCTTTTGGCCTTGTCTCTACTTTCTGTATATCGAATGATTTATGGCCTGGTAACAAGACGCTTCCTTTAGATATCCGCACGACAGATGATAAATTTGTGATGGCGATCAATGTGGACAAAAACAAAGTTAGTGCCGCTGATATCAAAAAAGCCTTGAAAGATTCAGGAGCGATCGAAGTAAATGTTAAATAATTAAACGAATAATTCTCAAGAAGATATGTTCAATTCAATTCATAAATTCACTTTATTAGTCGGCCTTACGGCGGGACTTTTATCTTGTGGAGATGACCATAATGATACAGGTACAGAGTTTGCGCCTAACATGTACAATTCGGTAGGTTACGAACCCATGACCCAATTGCAAGGTGATACGAATAAAATCAACCCTTACGGGATGAATATGCGTTTACCCGTAGCAGGTACGGTGTCTCGCAAAAAATACACTGGTGCAGACAGCTTGAAGAAAGCGTTCCTAGCTCAAGAATTATTGGCTAAAACGGTTCCTAGCGACAGCATTTCTTACTCAGAAGCTTTGTTAAAAAATCCTTTATCTGCTACTCCAGAAAATATCGAAGCAGGTAAATTACAATACGAACGTTTCTGCCAACACTGCCATGGTGAAGCTGGAAAAGGGGACGGTTTAGTTGCGAAGGCATACAAAGGGGTTCCGGTTTATTCTAGCGATGCCTTGAAAGACGTAAACGATGGACATATCTACCACGTGATTACCCACGGTAAAGGACGTATGTGGCCTCACGGTTCACAGATTTCTTCTGAGAACCGTTGGAAAATCGTACTGTATGTACACGAGTTACAAAAACAATAAGATCAAATTCATTTAATTTAAAATAGAGAACAAGATGGCGGGACATTCACATTTTTCCCCAGCAAACGTAGAAGAGCATTTTGACTTCACATCAGAAGGCAAAAAGCGAATCATTTATGCTTTCATTGCAGGCGTTGTTGCTTTAGTTGTTGGAATTTACCTTTTATCTAGAGGAGAAGCAGGTGGTCACGAAGTAGCGGCAGCAGGACATGAGGCAGCAAAAGCAGGACACGAAGCGGCGGCAGAACACTTTTCTGGTGGAGCAGTTTCTCACCAACCCGATGCGGAAGAACATTATGATTGGACGAATCGTGTGTGGGCAAACGTTTGGTTGAATGCTGTATTCTTTACAGGTATTGCTGTAGTGGGTATGTTCTTCGTTTCATTACAATACTTAACGAAGTCTGGCTGGTCAGCGGTGATGAAACGTGTTCCTGAGGCTTTTCCTAAGTTCTTATACATTTCTTTACCTATCTTGATCTTAACTTTCTTCTTCAAAGGGGATGTGATTTTCCACTGGATGCACCACGGTGTTACAGAAGTAGGAAACGCGAACTATGACAAAATCATTGCTGGGAAGTCAGGTTATTTGAATAAAAACTTCTTCTTGATTCGTTTGGTGGTGTTTGGCGGATTATGGATCCTTCTTTGGAACATGTTACGCAAGAAATCATTAGAAGAGGATTTGAATGGTGGTACGGAATACTTCACTCAATTAGTAAAAATTGGTACAGCATTCATCGTGATCTTCGGTGCTTCAAGCTCAATCTTCGCTTGGGACTGGGTAATGTCAATCGATACACACTGGTTCTCTACGATGTTCGGTTGGTATATGTTCGCCTCATGGCACGTAACTACCTATGCAGTGATCGTTTTAACGATATTGTATTTAAAGGACAAAGGTTTGATGGGCTATGTGAACGAAAACCACTTACACGATTTAGGTAAGTTTATGTTCGCTTTCTCTATCTTCTGGACCTACGTTTGGTTTGAGCAATTCTTATTGATCTACTACGCAAACTTACCTGAGGAAACCATTTATTTCCTAGAGCGTTGGGAAGGTTACAATAAATTGTATAAAAGTTCAGAAATTTTAATGGTAATCTTAAACTTCTTGTTACCCTTCTTAGTTCTAATGACACGTGATGCGAAGAGAACACGTATCTTCTTAAAGATCGCTGCCTTTTTGATTATCGCTGGTCACTATATTGACTTCTACCAAATGATTATGCCAGGCGTTGTAGGTAAGCACGGTGGTTATGGTTTAGTAGAATTTGGAATGGTTACTGTTTTTGCTTCAGCGTTTATCTATATCATCTCTGGAGAATTAACGAAAGCAAGTTTAGTGGCTAAAAACCACCCATTCTTGCCAGAAGCATTACACCACGATATTTAATTTTTGAACTTGTCTTAAAATAAAGAATATGTTTTACCTAATAGGTCTTTTATCCGTTATCTTCTTTGCTTTAGCGATTAATGTAATCGCTAAGAGTATCAAGTTGAATAAATCATTAGCTGCAGAAGAGCAGACTGATTCTGCCGTAGATGGAAGCAATAACGCGAACGCATACGGAATGATCATTTTCTGGGCATTAGGAACCATTGCAGGCGTTTGGTCATTTATGGTGGCTAAGCCCGATTTCTTGCCTATCGCCGCATCTGAACATGGTGTAAGAACAGATAGCATGTTTTGGGTTTCTATGGCGGTTGTTACGTTAGCATTCTTTTTCACTAACACGTTATTGTTATTCTTTGCCTTTAAATACCGTTACAATAAAGACAGAAAAGCAACTTTCTATCCAGTAAACCACAAATTAGAATTAATTTGGACGGTGATTCCTGCAATTGTGATGGCTATCTTGGTATTCACAGGTTGGAGAACTTGGAGAGATATTACCTCACAAGCACCTAGTGATGCTGTGGTAATTGAGATTACTGGTCACCAATTTGGATGGTATGTGCGTTATGCGGGAGTAGATGATAACCAATTAGGGAACTACAACTACAAACTAATCGACGAAACGAACAATATTGGTATCGATTTCACAGATAAGCACTCTTTTGATGACTTTACGGCAACAGAACTTCACCTTCCAAAAGGAAAGCCTGTCTTGTTAAAGATTCACGCTCAAGACGTATTACACTCGGTATACTTACCTTTTCACCGTGTGAAGATGGATGCGGTTCCGGGTATGCCTACGAAGTTTTGGTTTACACCTACCATTTCTACGGATGAAATGCGCGCTAAATTAGGCAAGAAGGATTTTAACTATAAGTTAAACTGTACAGAGATTTGTGGACGTGGTCACTTCGGTATGGCTATCACCGTTTTTGTGGACGAACCAGAGGATTATGCCAAATGGTGTGCAGAGCAAAAACCGTTCCTCGCAACGAATCCTACCTACTTAGCTAAAGTACCAGACAACTTAAAAGCAAAAGCGAGCAAGTATATTCCTGCTGAGCCAGTTTCGGTAGATAGTGCTGCGGCACCTGCAGCAGAAGCGGTAAGCGTAAACTAATTTAATTAAGAACAGAAGAAAATAAATTCATATGTCAACTGCAACATCACACGCTGAAGAAGTTCACACCCATGCACACGATCATGAGCATGAGCACCACGAACTAAATTTTTGGACAAAGTATATCTTCTCTACGGATCACAAAACGATCGCTAAGCAATACTTGATTTCAGGTATCATCTGGGCGTTTATTGGTGGATCCCTATCGATCATCTTCCGTTTGCAATTAGGTTTTCCTGAGATGCAATTGGATTGGTTACGTCCTATCCTTGGAGAGTGGATCGATGAAGGCGGTAAGCTAGATAAAGAATTTTATTTAGCCCTTGTTACCATGCACGGTACCATCATGGTATTCTTTGTATTGA
Source organism: Aquirufa sp. (assembly GCA_046070715.1). Taxonomy (GTDB): domain Bacteria; phylum Bacteroidota; class Bacteroidia; order Cytophagales; family Spirosomataceae; genus Aquirufa. The sequence goes on from JBJTMW010000279.1 coordinate 7,320, forward strand.
CAGCGGGTCTTTCAGGAACGTTCTCTAACTTCTTAATCCCTTTACAAATTGGCGCGAGAGATATGGCCTCTGGATTCATTAACATGTTATCCTACTGGTTCTTCTTCTTATCGTCAGCGATCATGTTCTCTTCTCTATTCATCGAGACAGGACCAGCTTCAGGAGGTTGGGTGATTTACCCACCATTATCAGCCTTGCCACAAGCGATGCCTGGTTCTGGTTTAGGTATGACTTTGTGGTTAACAGCCATGACATTCTTTATCGTATCTTCATTAATGGGAGGTATTAACTACATCTGTACGGTAATCAACTTACGTACGCGTGGAATGACGTTCACAAAGATGCCTTTGACTATATGGTCATTCTTCTTCACTGCGATCTTAGGTTTATTATCGTTCCCAGTATTATTATCTGCGGCTTTATTATTAATCTTTGACCGTTCATTCGGAACATCGTTCTACTTGTCAGAAATTTATATCCAAGGTCAAGCTTTACCTAACATGGGTGGATCACCGATCTTGTACCAACACTTATTCTGGTTCCTAGGTCACCCAGAGGTTTACATCGTATTGCTTCCTGCATTAGGTATGACTTCTGAGATCATTGCAACTAACTCTCGCAAGCCTATCTTCGGATACCGTGCGATGATTGGTTCGATGATGGGTATCACCGTATTAGCGTTCATTGTATGGGCTCACCACATGTTCGTTACGGGAATGAATCCATTCCTAGGTTCTGTCTTTATGTTCTTAACCTTGATCATTGCGGTTCCATCTGCGGTGAAAGCGTTTAACTACATCACAACTCTTTGGAAAGGAAACTTGATCTTTACTCCAGCGATGTTGTTCTCGATCGGTCTTGTATCCCTATTCATTTCGGGTGGTGTAACAGGTATCATTTTAGGTAACTCTGCATTAGATATCAACTTACACGATACCTACTTCGTAGTAGCTCACTTCCACTTAGTAATGGGTGCAGCGTCCTTCTTCGGTTTAATGGCGGGTGTTTACCACTGGTTCCCTAAGATGTTCGGTCGTATGATGAACAAGACCTTAGGCTATATCCACTTCTGGTTCACGTTCGTGGGTGTGTACATGGTATTCTTCCCAATGCACTACATCGGTATCGCAGGTTTCCCTCGTCGTTACTATTCATTTACAGCAGTAGGAAATGACGGAGCCGCAGCATTTACGAATATGAACGCATTCATCTCGATTGCAGCAATCATTACGTTCTCTGCTCAAGCGATCTTTGCATGGAACTTCTTCTACTCGATCTTCAAAGGGAAGAAAGCTCCACAAAATCCTTGGAACTCAACTACTTTAGAGTGGACGACACCAGTGAATCCGGGTCACGGAAACTGGGAGGGAGAAATTCCAGCGGTTTACCGTTGGCCTTATGATTATTCTAAGCCAGGATCTGACGTAGATTTCATTCCACAAAACGTACCATTCTCTGCAACAAAAAGCTCTAACCTTCCTGAGGAAGATGCTGAAATTGCAAAAGAAAAAGATATCGATGGTTTATTAGGCGCGCAAAACGAAAGTTATAACCGTTAATTAACCCGAACAATCAAAGATGCATCCGAATGAATCTCATTTAGATGCATCTTTTTTTTACCCCAAAAATGGCCTTTAGAAAATTTGCAACCCTTTCACTCTTGAGCATTTATTTGCTTATCCTAGCCGGCGGAATCGTACGCAGCACAGGATCAGGAATGGGATGTCCGGATTGGCCTAAGTGTTTTGGACGGTTTATTCCTCCCACGAAAGTCGAAGAATTACCCTTACATTACGAAGTTATCTACCAAGAGAAATTACACGGTGAGGTGGAATTCAACGCGACTAAAACGTGGATAGAATACATCAACCGTCTTTTAGGTGCCTTGACCGGAATGATTGTACTCATCACAACAGCCTTAGCCTACCGTGAAGGAAGAAAGGTATTCTTGCCTACTTTGGCAGGACTAGTACTCATCGTGGCCAATGCGGTCTTAGGCAAATATGTGGTAGACTCTTTTCTTTTGCCAGGGGTAGTAACCGCACATATGTTATTGTCCATCGGAATCATCTATTTTTTAGTAAAAGCCCTAAACAATCAATCTTCGTCGGAGGTTATACCGGTGGTGAATCGACAGTGGATTGGAATCAGTTTGTTAATCGTATTAGTCCAAATCATCTTAGGCACACAAGTGCGAGAGAATATGGACCACGTGATAAAGACTTTAGGAGAAGGGGCCAAAGACCAATGGGTCGCTCATCTTGATGTCGTTTATATCGTTCACAGAACTTTCTCTTGGGCGATCTTGATTTGCCACCTGGTTCTTTGGAAAAAGCTAGCTACTAGTCCACTGCAAGCCTACCGCAAAGGAGTGTTGATTTTAGTCGGTATTTCTTTTGTAACAGGTGTATTAATGGCCTACTTCGCACTTCCACTCGGAAGTCAAGCGGTTCATTTATTGATTTCATTGGTATTAATGGGCTGGCATATCAGCTCTTGGATACAAACTAAAAACGCCTAAATGTCGTCTATAAAACCCTATATCGCCCTATTAAAATCGAGACTATCTATGACGGTAGCCTTTTCGGGGACGTTTGGGTATTTATTAGCGCCCATTGACCACAAGCCACTGGGAATCTTCTTGATTTCGTTAGCAGGATTTGTGTTAACGGGAGCTGCGAACATCGTGAATCAATTGAAAGAAATCGAGCTTGATAAGCTGATGAAACGCACGGCAAAACGTCCCCTGCCTACGGAGACTTTGACGCCGGAGCAAGCCCGCAATTTTGGTTATATATTAGCGGTTATCGCCTTGGGATTATTGAGCTATTTCACTTGGAAGGCGGCCTTAATCGGTTTGATTTCCTATATCCTCTAT
>JBJTMW010000280.1:0-3526 GCA_046070715.1 Aquirufa sp.
ACCTCGAGCTCGTTTCCACCTTCGGTGGTTATCAATAATTCGAATAGATTTAAAAGCTTTCTTCCATCTCCACCCGAAAAATGAAAGAGGGCGTCTGTCTCGGTTAAGGTAATTTTTTTATCCTTGAATAGTGCATCCGTGGCGATCGCTTTTTGTAGCATCGTATGTAGATGCTCATTCGAAAGCGATTCCAACACATAGACTTGGCAACGCGATAAAAGGGCCGAAATAACTTCGAACGAGGGGTTTTCCGTGGTTGCACCCACTAAGGTGACGATTCCTTTTTCGACGGCGTTTAAGAGGGAATCCTGCTGGGATTTGGAAAAACGGTGTATTTCATCGATAAATAGGATGGGAGATTGCGCTTCGAACATCCGGTTCTTCTTCGCTAATTCCAAGGTCTCCCGCACTTCTTTCACCCCCGATTGTACCGCAGAAAGCGAATACATGGTTCGCTTCAAGGCGCCAGATAATAAAGTCGCAAGCGTCGTTTTTCCTACGCCGGGAGGCCCCCAAAGGATGCAAGACGGCAAATGCCCCGCCTCAATCGCTTTTCGCAAAGGCGCGTTTGTTCCCACGACCTTTTCTTGGCCGATGTATTCATCCAGGGTAGTGGGGCGCATTCGTTCTGCGAGAGGCTGCATCATCTTTCGAAGTTACGTGAATTTTGTAAAATAGAAATAGAATTTGTAGCTTGTAGAACTAAATAAACCTATGAAATTATGAATACGTCACGTCGTTCCTTTTTGCGCAATTCGGCCTTTGGGCTTGGAGCATTGGCTTTTGCCTCTCCTTCCTTGCAGAGTCTAGCCGCAGTTAAATACAAGAAATTAGTGGGGGTGCAATTGTACTCCGTGCGCGATGATATGCGCAAAGATCCACAGGCTACGTTGAATGCTTTGGCAGAAATGGGCTATAAATATGTGGAGCATGCAAACTATATCGGTCGTAAATTTTATGGCTGGGAGGCGAAGGAATTTAAAAAGCGTCTGGATGATTTAGGGATGAAAATGCCCTCAGGCCATACTGTGATGGGTAAATTGCATTGGGATGATGCGAAGAATGACTTTACGGATCTTTGGAAATATACCGTAGAAGATGCCGCGATCATGGGTCAGGAATTAGTGATTAGTCCGTCCATCGACATGGGGATTCGCAAGGATAAAAACCTCTTGTTGAAATACATGGATATTTTTAATAAGTCAGGTGAATTATGCCAAAAATCCGGCATGCGATTCGGCTACCATAATCACGATTTCGAGTTCTCAGAGAAATTAGAGGGTGAATTATTATACGACATCATGTTGAATAATACGGATCCTACGCTCGTAGCGCAACAGTTAGACATAGGTAATATGATCAACGGTGGCGGAATTCCAGCAGAAGTGATGAAGAAATTCCCGGGTCGTTTCGTTTCCATGCACGTGAAAGACGAAGTGCCTGCTTCTTCTGGACACGAGCATTTTGAGTCAACCATTTTAGGAAAAGGTTCCGGCCAAATCGACGTCCAAGCCCTAGTTAAATTAGGCGATAAGGAAGGCGGAACAAAGCACTTTATTATTGAACAAGAAGCGTACCAAGGATTACAGCCTTTGGCCTGCATGAAAGAAAACATCGCCATCATGCGCGGATGGGGGTATAAATAAAAAAAACAGAAATGAAAAAACTAGCATTAGGACTACTATTAGCTGCACCATTTTTAGCGGAGGCACAATCTTCTTTAAAACCAGCGATCGCTCAAAAAGCAGATGCCTTAAAAGATAAGGTCATTGCTTGGCGACGCGATTTTCACGAACATCCAGAACTGGGAAACCAGGAAGTGCGCACCGCCGGTATCGTGGCGGCTCATTTACGTTCTTTGGGCATTGAGGTGAAGGAAAAAGTCGCTTACACGGGTGTGGTGGGAATTTTAAAAGGAGGAAAACCTGGTCCAGTCGTTGCATTACGTGCTGATATGGACGGTTTGCCGGTAACTGAGCGGGGAGATTTGCCTTTTAAATCGAATGTAGTTACTGAATTCAATGGCCAAAAAACGGGCGTCATGCATGCCTGCGGACACGATTCACACGTGGCTATTTTGATGGCGGTGGCGGAAATTTTGGCCTCTGAAAAAGCCAATTTAGCCGGAACGGTGAAGTTTATTTTTCAACCATCAGAAGAAGGAGTTTACAATGACAAAGGGGAAACGATTCTTTCTGGCGCTGAATTAATGGTGAAAGAAGGGGTATTAGAAAACCCGAAAGTCGATGTTATTTTTGGATTACACATTGCTTCTGGATCTGATAATGGAGTGTTAGAATACAAGCCAGGTGCCACGATGGCAGCCGTAGATCAATTAGACATTAAGGTCAAAGGAAAGCAAGCGCATGGAGCGAGTCCTTGGACGGGTGTAGATCCAATTGTCATTTCCTCGCAAATCGTGATGGGATTGCAAACCATTGTTTCACGTTCTGTGAACATTACGGAAGATCCAGCCATCGTGACCGTAGGTGCGATTCACAGTGGTATTCGCCAAAACATCATTCCCGAATCATCGCACATGATCGGAACGATCCGGACTTTTGGGGTAGAACAACGTAAATTAGTGCACCAACGCATTAAAGACATCGCCACAAACATCGCCATTAGTGGTGGCGGTAAGGCAGATGTGACGATTGGAACAGGTTATCCGGTTACGTATAACAATCCGGAATTAGTGGAAAAAATGTTGCCTACTCTGCAAGGGGTAAATGGGAAAGATCGCGTTAGAACCGTTCCTGCTCACACAGGTGCAGAAGATTTCTCTTTCTTCCAGCAAAAAGTTCCTGGCTTCTTCTTCTTTTTAGGGGCAAGACCAGATAACAAAAAAGCGGATGAAGTAGCCGGACACCACACTCCGGACTTTCATTTAGATGAAGGTCATTTCCAAGTGGGGGTGAAAGCCTTGAGTAGCTTGGTCGTAGACTACCTGGATATGGCGCAACCGAAGAAAAAGAAATAGATTTTGAGAGACGCGCCAGCCGCGTCTCTTTTTTTACGCTTGTTGACTAAACCTATGAAAAAAAATTTCCTATTCCTGCTGCTATTCGCAGGCTATTTTGCCTTTGCCCAAAATCTAAAACCAGAACTTTGGAATAAACCCTGGAAGGCTTCCTGGATCACGTATGCGGAAAATTCAGCGAATGCCTATAATCTAGTGGGTTTGAAAGATTATGGGGTTTATCGCTTTCAGCAGAAGGTTCCTTTACTAGTGAAGCCTGCGAAATGTATCATTCACGTTTCGGGAGATAATCGCTATAAATTATATGTCAATGGGACCTGGGTTTCAGCGGGCCCTGCTCGTGGTGATTTGTATTTTTGGAATTTTGAGACCTTAGATATTGCGCCCTATTTAAAGGCCGGGGAGAATACGGTGGAGGCTTTGGTGTGGAACGAGGGGAAAGGAAAGTCTGAAGCCCAAATCTCGTATGCCACAGGGTTTATTTTGCAGGCAGACGAGGAGGCTTTTGCCGCTTTCAACACAGGCGTTCGCTGGGAGGTCGCTAAA
>JBJTMW010000281.1:0-3796 GCA_046070715.1 Aquirufa sp.
CTCTTTGTTCATGTCGAACACGATGATGGGAACGTTATTTTCTTGGCATAATGTGAATGCCGTGGTATCCATAATTTTCAAGCCTTTAGAGATCGCTTCCGAAAAGCTCAAATGCGTGTAGCGAGTTGCTGAGGCATCTTTCTCTGGATCAGCGGTGTAAACACCGTCTACGCGCGTTCCTTTTAACACCACATCTGCTTCGATTTCGATGGCCCGAAGAGAGGCAGTCGAATCTGTCGTGAAATAAGGGTTACCTGTTCCTGCACCAAAAATCACAATACGTCCTTTTTCTAAGTGACGCATCGCACGGCGGCGGATGAAAGGTTCGCAAACCGCTTCTACTTTGATGGCGGTCATCATACGCGTGTACAAGCCTTGTTTTTCCAAAGAAGCCTGTACCGCCATCCCGTTAATTACGGTCGCTAACATACCCATATAATCGCCTTGCACGCGGTCAATGCCGGCTTTCGCTGCACTTGCGCCACGGAAGATGTTACCTCCACCGATCACGATCGCTACCTCCACACCTAAATCATGCACTTTTTTGATTTCAGCGGCATATTGACCAAGAATGGTTGGATCAATGACCTCTCCATCTGTTGAAAGAGATTCGCCTGAAAGTTTCAATAAAATGCGTTTGTATTTAGGTTCTTTCATGAGGAGCTCGTTTATGTCGATTTTGTGCGATGCAAATTTAGGAAAAATCTAGGTCTAGGCAAGGCTTTGTTCCTTGGCTTTGGGTAATTTATACCAAGGCAAATAGGGATGCGCATGGTGTTCAAAATGATAGCCAAAAAAGTAGCACGAAATAAATGCCCAAACATGGTTTTTGCGTTGGCTCCTGGACTGTTGCTTATTTTCTAGTGCATGTTCACCCCGATGCGGTAAGTAAGTCCCGAAAATAAATAATTGAAGCGTACTCAAAATGGCAGGCACTTCCCAAAACAAAATCAAATTCCACATCGGAAACCAGATCTTCAATACATTATAAGTGATCGCCATCGCTAGCACCTGTTTCCAAGTCACGTATTGCCAAATGAATTGGAACCACCAAAACAAGAATGGCCCTTGGTGTACGTCTGGATCGGAATCCGTATTAACGTGGGCATGATGCAAATGATGTTTGGCACGTAACGTATTATAATCGTTAAAGGCAAATAGGATCGTGCAGAAACGCCCAATGGCGTGATTTAGACGAGGATTTTCCGCATAAACGACCCCATGAATGGCATCATGAGAGGTGATAAATAAACCGGTATATAAATGAGTTTGAATTAATACCGCTATATAGATCCAGGGATTTGACCAGCTGAAATCAGCGTCTATCCAATAGGCTAAGTTCGCGCTCCAAAGCGTTATCAACACCGCCGCCCAAATAATTCCTTGAAATTTACTTACTTTGTTCATCGAAAATGAGCCAGATGTGTCTGGTATCTATATGACCTCAAAACTATGAAAATTGTTCCAGCATTGTTGCTTTTTATTTTGTCTTTTGCTTTTTCATCACAAGCACAAAATACCTATTGTAATCCGATGAATCTGGATTATGGGTTTACACCCATTCCTAATTTTTCCGAGCAAGGACGTCATCGGGCTACCGCTGACCCGGTGATTTCGTATTTCAAAGGCAAGTATTATTTGTTTTCGACGAACCAATGGGGCTATTGGTGGAGCTCCGATCTACTGAAATGGAACTTTGTTTCCCGCCGATTCCTGCAACCTTACCATAAGGTTTACGATGAATTGTGTGCGCCTGCGACGATTACCTTAGGCGACAGTTTGTTAGTGATTGGTTCTACCTATGCGAAAGATTTCACGCTTTGGTATTCCCAAAAGCCGGAAACAGATACCTGGAAAGAGGCCGTTCATGCCTTCACTGCCGGGGCCTGGGATCCCGCTTTCTTTTTAGATGACGATAACCGACTGTATTTATACCACGGTTCCAGTAATTTTTATCCGATGTATGGGCAGGAATTGGATCGCAAGACCTTGCAGCCTATTGGGGAGCGAACAGATTTAATTAAGCTGAATGACGAATTGCATGGCTGGGAGCGTTTTGGGGAATACCAGGATAATACCTTCTTGAAGCCCTTTATGGAAGGGGCATGGATGAATAAATACAAGGGGAAATATTATTTGCAATATGGCGCGCCTGGGACGGAATTCTCGGCTTATGGCGATGGGGTGTATACTTCAGATCATCCGATGGGTCCGTTTACTTACCAAGCGCATAATCCGTTTTCGTTTAAGCCTGGTGGTTTTACGCGCGGTGCAGGTCATGGGGCAACTTTTGAAGGGCAATATGGCAATTGGTGGCACGTTTCCACGATTACGATAGCGGTGAAGAATAGTTTTGAGCGTCGTCTGGGACTTTGGCCTACGTATTTTGATAAGGATGGTATTTTGTACACAAATACGGCGTATGGAGATTATCCGCATTATATGCCCACGAAAAAAGTGGACACGCCGTCTGAATTATTTACGGGTTGGATGCTCTTGAATTATAATAAGCCAGTACGCGTTTCTTCGAGTTTGCCTGGTTATTCTGCGAATTTTGCTGTAGATGAGCAGATGAAAACCTATTGGTCTGCGGCCTCATCGAAGAAAGGGGAGTGGATCGAGACAGATTTAGGAGAGGTTTCTACGCTGAAAGCGCTGCAAATAAATTATGCGGATCAAGATGTCGATTCGAGTTTCCTGGGAAAGATGAATGGCATCTATCACCAGTACCAGGTTTTAGGAAGCAAGGATGGTCAGAAATGGGAGTTGATTATCGATAAGTCTACAAACAAAACAGACGTTCCACACGATTATGTCGAATTAAAGAAGCCAGTGGAAGTGCGTTACCTTAAACTGGTGAATCACCACATGGCGGCAGGTAAATTTGCGATTTCGGGTATTCGTGCTTTTGGTTTTGGTCATGGTCAAAAGCCCGGTGTAATCAAAGATCTAATCGTTCTTCGAGGTGACCATGATTCACGCAGCGCTTGGTTAAAATGGGGGCATCATCCCAAAGCAACAGGATATGTTATTTATTCAGGAATTGCGCCTGATAAAATGTACACGTCGGTACAAGTTTTTGGGTCAAATGAATATTATTTCAAATCCATGGATCGAGGAAAGACCTATTATTTCCAAATTGAAGCCTTCAACGAGAACGGTATTGGAGAACGCGGGCCTATAATCGAATCAAAATCAAGCCTTTGATCGGTTGATTTCGTATACCCCGATTAACAAGACGATCATCGCAATCACTTGCGAAAGATACACCTGTTCTCCATCAAAAACGCCCCAGCCTACGGCTACAATGGGAATAATGTAGGTCACGGAACTGGCCACAATCGCGTTCGTCCATTTGATGAGCTGGTTGAATAACACCATCGCAATCGCTGATCCAAAAACGCCTAAAGAGCAAGCTGCTAAAAACGGCCACCATTCAATGGCTTGAGAGAAGAATCCAGTGGAGGCTAATAGGATTAATGAAAGTGGACCTATCGCCATAAAGATACCCGCAGTAGACGTGAAGGGATTTAAACCGGATAATTTGGTCTTCACGATATGTAGGTTAAAACCGTACAAGAAAGTAGCTAAGACTACCCAAAGCGCGTGGTAATTAAAATCAATATTGAATCCTTCGCCACCCACTATCAAACCGAAACAACCGGCGATTCCTAATACGATCCCCAGCATTTGGCGCCATTGGAAACCTTGTTTAAACAAAAGAATTCCTACGATCAAAGTAAACAAAGGCGTAAAGGCGTTTAACATCCCCGATAAGGCCGATGTCAAATGCTTT
>JBJTMW010000282.1:0-2538 GCA_046070715.1 Aquirufa sp.
ATCCGTTACATTCAGGCCGATTTCGGCCATTTGCTTGAAGATTAAGGAGCTAGGTGACATGCCAGGGATGGTGTTGGGGTCATGTAGAACAACCACACCATTTTTATCAAGGAATCCATCGATACGAGTACAAACGCCAAAGCCTAAGTCCTCAAAAGCTTGTTTTACTTGCGCCTGAATCACTTGTAAGTGGGCTAGGCTGGCATGCATGGGTATGCGTTTGCGCGTTAATTTGGATTTGTATTTGGCATTAAAATCAAACACTTCTACGGATTCGTCGATAACGATTTCGGTAGGAGGGAGTGCCACAGCTTGACCAGCTGGGGTTTGGATGACGCCACAGCTGAATTCGTTTCCATTCACGAAGGACTCTAATAAGATAGCATCTTCCGAGTGAATGGATTGAATGCTTGCCTTGGTTACCGTGTGTGTGAAATACTCCCGAAGGGCTTCTAATAGATCTACAGGATGGTGATACACCTGTTTTTGGAACACGACAGGGAATCCGATTCCCTCGTCTAGATTCACCATTTTTTGCAATAAAGCTACATGTGCTTCTTCGTTTAATGTAATCCATTCCTCGCGGTAAATCTCCTCGATGAACAGGCATTTTTTGATCGCTTTATCGAAAACGTCCAGGGAATCCTCTTTCACGAAAGCCAGACCGATGGAAGAACCTTGGTGGGGCGCTTTGGCCACAAATGGGATTCCAATTTCTTTCTTTACTTGCTCAAAAAGGGTCTCTCTGCCGTATTTAGAATAGTCATCACGTTGTAAAACGAAGAATTTCTTCTCTAATCCGACGGATTTCTGAAGCCATTCATTTTGTTTGGCCTTATCGATACCGATTGCCGAACCTAAAACGCTTGGTCCTGAATAGGGAATATTGTACCACTCTAACAGTCCTTGGATACTTCCGTCTTCTGCGCCAGGACCGTGCATGGCGATGAAGGCGAAGTCAAAGTGTTTGGCAAAATCAGCTGGTTGAATAACGGTTCCGACCTCCTTTAATAGTTCTGCTGGATCCGCATCAGGCAAAGATTCAATGTAGACGTTGAATGGAGTGGTTTGCAGGCGCTTAGGCGGGTAAAAAGAACGGATCGATTCCTCGAAAATGAGCTCCTCCTTGATCAAGATAAAGTTGCCTAAGCTATCCACGAATACGGGGATGGGCTGAAACAAAGCCTTGTTCAGGTGAGCCATAGCCGTTTTACCACCTAAAAAACTGATTTCCCGTTCACGCGCGGGGCCGCCAAAAAATATTCCTATCCGCATCATATGCCTATTAGGGTTTTACTTCTTCTACTGCTGTAATTTCAGGAACATCTCTTCGGATGGCCTCTTCAACCCCTGCTCTAAAAGTCATAGCTGACATGTTGCAAGATTGGCAATTGCCTGTTAGGGCTAATTTAAGCACATTTTCAGGAGTGATTTCGACAATTTCTACATTGCCGCCATCGGCTACTAAATAAGGCCTAATGCTGTCTAACGCGGTTTGAATGCGATTATGTAGCGGGTGATTTTCCATATTAAGAGGCTTGATTCGCGTTAGAAATGGCTACTTGCTGCGCTAAATTAGCGGCAATGGATGCAAAAGCATCGGCGCTTGGGCCTTCACTCGATGCGATTGGTTTACCTTCATCGCCCGCTTCGCGAATAGCTTGAATTAAGGGAACCTCACCTAAGAAAGGAACCGCATATTTCTCGGCTAATTGCTTTCCGCCATCTTTTCCAAACAAATAGTATTTGTTATCAGGCAATTCAGCTGGAGTGAAATAGGCCATGTTTTCGACTAATCCTAACAAGGGTACATTGATGCCGGCTTGCTTGAAGAAGGCTAAGCCTTTCGTTGCATCGGATAGAGCGACTTTTTGAGGAGTCGTTACGATCACCGCACCGGTTAATTTAATTAGTTGAACTAAAGTCAAATGTATGTCAGAAGTTCCCGGAGGAAGATCGATGAGTAAATAATCTAACTCATCCCAGTTCGTGTCTCCAAAAAACTGACGTAAAGCTTGCGTCATCATAGGTCCTCTCCAAGGCACGGGACTTTCTGTAGGAGCTAAAAAGCCCATTGAAATCATCTTGATGCCATATTGCATGATCGGCTGTATGCGGTTCTTTCCGTCTACTTCCGTCACTAAAGGCTGTAAATCTTCTGCCCCAAACATCACCGGAATGGATGGCCCAGAGATATCTGCATCTAAAATCCCCACTTTCGCTCCGGCATTTTTCAAGGCCATCGCTAAGTTCGCCGTTACGGTTGATTTACCCACGCCACCCTTACCGGATGCCACTGCAATCACGTTTTTAACGCCAGGAATTAAAGGGTCTTTGGAGGTCAAAGTGGTTACTTCGGCCGTCATATGAATCACGATTTTGAGGTCTGGATGCACTAGGTTGTGAATCGCGTCCTCGCAATCTTTTCTGATCTTCTCCTTTAGTGGACAGGCAGGTGTCGTTAAAACGACCGTAAAGCGAACTTCGCCCACGCCTAATTCCACGTCTTTAATCATATTCAAAGTCACTAGATCTTTC
>JBJTMW010000283.1:0-3771 GCA_046070715.1 Aquirufa sp.
TAAGAAAGGAACTAGCTGTGGCGCTACGCCGATAGGTCCCATGCCTGGGCCACCACCTCCGTGAGGGATACAGAACGTTTTGTGTAAGTTCAAGTGACAAACGTCCGCTCCGATGCGCGCAGGGGATGTTAAACCTACCTGTGCATTCATGTTCGCTCCGTCCATGTAGACCTGACCACCATTTTCGTGGATGATTTCACAAATCTCTTGGATGGTCTCCTCGAATACCCCGTGGGTACTTGGGTAGGTCACCATTAAGCAAGAGAGGTTGTCTTTATGTTCCAAAGCTTTGGCCTTCAAATCAGACACGTCAATATTTCCGTTCGCATCGCAAGGGGAAACAATCACCTTCATTCCAGCCATAACAGCTGATGCCGGGTTCGTTCCGTGTGCAGATGACGGGATGATCGCAATGTTACGGTGGTGATCGCCACGTGACGCATGATACGCACGAATCGTCATCAAACCAGCATATTCGCCTTGTGCTCCCGAGTTCGGTTGCATGGACATTTTCGCGAAACCAGTGATCTCACATAACCACTCATTCAAATCAGCAACTAATTGTTGGTAGCCTTTCGTCTGAGAAACCGGAGCAAATGGGTGAATCTTGCCTAATTCTGGCCAAGTTACCGGAATCATTTCTGTCGTCGCATTCAATTTCATCGTACAAGAACCCAAGGAGATCATCGAATGAACCATCGATAAATCTTTTGACTCCAATGATTTCAAATAACGCAACATCCCGTGCTCGGAATGGTATTTATTGAATACGCTGTGCGTTAAGAAAGTAGACGTACGCTTTAATACCGCTGGGATGGCCCAAGTAACGTTTTTCTCCGCTGTTTTCGCTCCTTTTAAAGTCTCGAAGAACGAGATGATTTCGATTACATCTGCTTCCTGAGTTGTTTCATCTAGAGAGATGCTCGTCGTATTCGCTGTGTAGCGTAAGTTACGTTGAGCTTTTTCTGCCAAAACTCGCAAGTCCGCCGTCTGCGCTCCCGTTTCAATGGTGAGCGTATCGAAGTGGTTCGTGTTTTCTAAGGTAAACCCTAGTTTGCGCAAGTTAACCGCTAGTAATTCCGTTAATCCGTATACCTTTTCGGCGATTTTCTTCAAGCCGGTTGGGCCATGGTAGATCGCGTAAGAAGCTGCCATGATGGAAAGCAATACTTGCGCGGTACAGATATTAGACGTTGCTTTTTCGCGGCGAATGTGTTGCTCACGCGTTTGAAGCGCCATACGTAAGGCACGGTTTCCTTCTGCATCTACCGAAACACCGATGATACGACCCGGAATATTACGCTTGTATTTTTCTTTCGTTGCGAAGAAACCAGCGTGTGGACCACCAAAGCCCATCGGTACACCAAAGCGTTGAGAAACACCCACGACCGCATCAGCTCCCATTTCTCCTGGAGGCGTTAATAAAGTCAAGGCTAATAAATCCGCTGCGACTACGACTTGTAAGCCGTTTTCCTTTGCAGCTGCGATTAACGCGCTATAATCAAATACCTCTCCGTTCGAAGCTGGGTATTGTAACATCATTCCGTAGAAACGCGCATCCGTCACGTCGAAGGTGCGGTGGTCGCCCACCACGATTTCGATGCCGATAGGTTCTGCACGTGTTTTTAATAAGTCGATGGTTTGGGGAAGGCATAATTCAGACACAAAATACGCTTCCGCGCTGTTGCGTTCTGTTGGACGTTGTCCGTATAACATCGTCATGGCTTCTGCAGCTGCCGTTCCCTCGTCTAAAAGGGACGCGTTCGCTAATTCCATGCCGGTCAGGTCGATGATCATCGTTTGGTAGTTCAATAACATTTCCAAACGACCTTGTGCGATTTCCGCTTGGTAAGGTGTGTAGGCCGTGTACCAAGCTGGGTTTTCCAAAATGTTTCTCAAAATGACCGTCGGCACAATTGTGTCCGAGTAACCTAAACCGATGTGTGATTTGAAGATCTGGTTTTGACCCATTACTTCTTTAAAATCACGCAAGAAAGCGAATTCTGATTTCGGTTCTGGCAAGCGAAGCCCTTGAGCTAAGCGAATTTTGTTCGGTACAGTTTGTTGAATAAGTGTGTCTAGGCTATCTACACCGATTGTTTTTAACATGGCGGATACATCAGCAGCTTCCACATTGTTGTGACGTAAGGAGAAGTCTTCCTGATATGCGTAATTTGGGGTCATAAATTCTAAGAATTTGGATGAGAAAATCGCCACAAATTTAATCTTTTTTTAGCGATTTATTTTTAGATTCTTAACTTCGCTATCCTAAATTTTGTTTCAACAAATGAAAAAATCAAACATCACGATTTTAGCGCTGTTTTTAGCGGCTAAATTAATCCCGATGAGCCTCTTTGCTCAGGGAGATCCAGTTCCTTACGCGTTGTCGATTCGCGCGGATGATCTGAAAAAACACTTGACTTTTATCGCTTCCGATAGCTTGAAAGGTCGTAATACGGGTTCCGCGGAGCAAAAAGTAGCCGCGAACTACATTGCAGACTCTTTTAAGAAATCAGGCATTGCGCCGGTGAATGGGTCTTATTTCCAAAAAGTGGATTTAGTGAACCGTTCTTGGACGAATGTTTCGATGTCTGCCAAAGGAAAGAAATACGAATACCTAGGCGATTTCATGGCCAATTCACTTGTGCCAGTTGCCGCTAATTCGAAATTCCCTGTTGTTTTCGCAGGTTTTGCGGTTCAGCAAGGAGGCTACACGGATTTTGACAAATTAAATGCCAAAGGCAAATACGTGCTTGCATTTGAAGGCGAAGCGAAAGACGCCGCAGGCAATTATGTATTGTCCGGTTCGAAAGATCCATCCGTTTTCGGGAAAGGCGATGGCTGGAAAGAAAAATTAAAGCGCGCGCAGGCGGCTGGGGCGAAAGGATTAATTTTGATCGCGGATCGCGATACGAAATCTTTTGGCAACCAAGTACGTCAACGCCAAGTGATGATGAAGCGTTTCGGTAACGAGCGTATGGCCTTCGCTGATGCAGCGGCAGCGGCAAATGAAGCCCCTGTATTGTTAATTTCGTCAGAATCAGCTGCCGAAATTTTAGGCACGACAGAAGCAGAATTGTTAGCTTACAAGACTTCATTAGCCTCTGAGAAAAAGTCAATCGCCTCTAAATTCAAAGCGGCACCTATCGAATTAACGATCGAGAGAACAGAAAAACCAGTAGATACCTATAATGTGGTAGGTTATTTAGAAGGAACCGACAAGAAAGAAGAGTTAGTTGTTTTAACAGCGCACTACGATCACATCGGGGTTTCAGCAGACGGCCAAATCAACAACGGCGCAAACGACGATGGTTCTGGAACCGTGACGGTGATGGAACTAGCGGAGGCATTTGGTAAAGCAGCGGCAGAGGGAAAGCGTCCACGCCGTAGTATCTTGTTTATGACGGTAACGGGTGAGGAAAAAGGGTTATTGGGTTCTGAATGGTATGCAAACCACCCTTTATTCCCTTTGAAAAACACTGTGGTGGATTTAAATACGGACATGACCGGTCGTTACGATGACGAGCACAAAGGCAAGCCAGATTATATCTACGAGATTGGTTCTGATAAATTATCGTCTCAATTACGCGAGGTATTAATCGACCAAAACAAGAAACACGTAGGATTGGAATTAGACTACCGTTACAACGACGCGAACGATCCAAACCGTTTCTACTACCGTTCAGATCACTATAATTTCGCGAAACACGGTATTCCGGTTGCGTTCTTCTTCAACGGAGTGCACGACGATTACCACCAACCAGGTGATGA
>JBJTMW010000284.1:0-4086 GCA_046070715.1 Aquirufa sp.
ATCGTCGTCGCGAAAAATAGCAATGCGCATATTTTCCAGCGGTACTTTCCAATTGTTTCCATATTATAGTTCGTGATAGGTTTTGATCAGGTTAGCGATCGTGTTTGATATAGAGGTATAGTCTTGTTTTTGAATTAATTCAGCTGGGAATAATTGAGAACCCATTCCCACTGCCGCTGCACCTGCACCAAACCAGGTCTTTAAGCTTTCGCGGTTCGGTTCCACGCCACCGGTGACCATGATTTTGGTCTTCGGCATCGGTCCTTGAATCGCTTTTACGAAAGCAGGTCCTACCACGTTGCCGGGGAATATTTTTACGTATTTTGCTCCCAAAATCTCCGCATTGCGAATCTCCGTCAAGGTCATGGTGCCTGGCATCCAAGGAATATGGTGTTTCGCACAAACCTCTCCTACGGAAGCCGTCGTGAAGGGTTGCAACATAAAGTCGGCGCCCATTTCGATGAATTCAGTCGCCTGTTTTGCATCGTAAATCGTGCCGATTCCAAGCACTAAATCCGGACATTCTTTCTCGCAAAAGTCAATTAGTTTTGCAAAGATCGCCGGTGCCGCTTCGCCGCGGTTCGTGAATTCAAATACGCGAATTCCGCCGTCGTAGCAGGCTTTCAAAACGTTTTGGGCGATCGTTTGATCCGCGTTAAAAAATAAAGGAACGATGGGCGTTTCCGCTAATCGAGAATATACTATGTCTGCTGAATTTCTAGCCATGATTATCTTTTTAATCGTCCGGTGATATCACCACCCATGACGGTTTCAATTTCGTCTAAGTTAGATAAATTAATATCCCCTTCGATCGTGTGTTTTAATGCGGAAGCCGCTACCGCAAAGGCCAATGACTTCGCCTCATCGCCGTAAACCAAGTTTCCGTAAATGTATCCCGCCATGAAAGCATCTCCTCCGCCAATACGATCGACGATTTGAGAGATTTCTACGGTGTCAGATTTAATCACTTTCGAACCATCAAACGAAGTGGCAGATAAGGTATTTTGAGAGGCAGAAATCTGACCTCTTTTCGTATTGATAATCTTCTTGATGTTCGGGAAACGCGCTTTGATCTGAACACAGATATCGTGCCAGCCACTTTTGTGCGCGCCTGTAGGAACGATGTCTAAGATATCTTCGGCATCCGCTTTCCCGCACACTATAATGTCACATTGCGCGATCAAATCAGGCATTACTTCTTTTACGGATTTTCCATATTGCCAAAGGTTCTTCCGGTAATTCACATCCGCCGAAATCGTCAAACCTTGCGCTTTTGCTTCTTTTAAAGCAGCTGTTAAAGCTACCGTCGCCGCCTCCGAAATGGCCGGTGTAATGCCCGTCCAGTGGAACCAGCCCGCACCCTTGAAAATTTCTTTCCAATTGAAATCAGCTGGATTCAGATTCGCAAAAGCAGAATCTGCGCGATCATACGTCACTTTGCTCGGGCGCATCGCTGCCCCAAACTCCACGAAATACAAGCCTAAACGACCCTCTTTATAGGCCGTATGTGACATATCCACTCCCACTTGGCGGTAATATCCGGTGGCTGCTTTGCCTAATTCGTTGTTAGGGAAACAAGTCACGTGTTCGGCCGGGATTCCGATGTGGGCTAATCCGCCCGCCACGTTCGCCTCGCCGCCACCATAGGTGATGTTCAATGACTGTGCTTGGGTAATGCGTCCATAGCCCGCAGGGCTTAAACGACCCATGATTTCCCCAAAAGTGATAACCTTCTTCATTACTCTTCGAAATTAAAAAATCCTGCCGCGTTGTTATACGAAATGTCTTGCACTAGCTTACCTAACCAAGCAATGTCCGCCGGCAATTCGCCATTTTCCACATCCGCGCCCAGTAAATTACATAAGATTCTTCTAAAATACTCATGTCTTGGGAACGAAAGGAAACTTCTCGAGTCCGTTAACATCCCCACGAAGTGGCTTAACATTCCCATATTTGACAAGGCGTTGATCTGCTTTTCCATGCCGTCTTTTTGGTCCAAAAACCACCAACCCGACCCGAATTGCATCTTTCCTACAATCGTTCCATCTTGGAAATTACCGGTCATCGTCGCTAACAATTCGTTATCACGAGGGTTCAAATTATACAATATTGTCTTCGCTAATTGATTCGTCGAATCTAAGTGATTTAAGAATTTCGACAAAGGCCGCGCCTGCTCAAAATCCCCAATCGAATCAAATCCCGTATCAGGCCCTAAAGTCCCTAACAGACGGTCATTATTATTGCGAATTGCCCCTAGGTGGAATTGTTGCGTCCAGCCTTTGGCATGATCTAAATGCGCAAAATACACCAGCATTGCTGATTTAAACTGCACTTTCTCCTTCTGGTTAATCGTTTTACCGGTCATTAATCGCTCAAAAATGTGTGCGATTTCCTGCTCCGTATAATCATCCGCATAAATCTGCTCTAGCCCGTGGTCACTTAAACGACAGCCCACCGAATGGAAAAAATCGTGTCTCGCCGCTATCGCTTTTTTGTAATCCGCTAAGCTCTGAATCTCCATGTCAGCCGCAGCCGCCAAAGAATTCACATAGTCCACAAAAACGATCTCATTATCCACGCCCATCGCTTTATCCGGACGGAAGGTAGGCAAGACTTTGATCGCAAATCCACTCGCCTTGATTTGTTGATGGTAAGCTAAATTATCGATCGGATCATCCGTCGTACAAAGTGCCTTCACGTTCATCTTCAGCAATAAATGGCGCACAGAAAATTCTTTCGTACGCAAAAGAGCATTGCACTGATCGTAAATACGTTTTCCGCTTTCGGCATTCAACAATTCCGTAATTCCGAAATAGCGCTGCAACTCCAAATGAGTCCAGTGATACAAAGGATTACGCATCGTGTAGGGTACTGTTTCTGCCCATTTCAAAAATTTCTCCTCGTCAGATGCATTTCCCGTGATGTATTTTTCATCCACCCCATGTGCCCGCATTGCGCGCCATTTGTAGTGGTCGCCGGCTAGCCAGATTTGGGAAACATTATCGAACTGCTTGTCCTCCGCGATTTGCTCCGGGATCAAGTGATTGTGGTAATCAATAATGGGCATTTGCGCCGCATATTGATGGTACAAAGTTTGCGCCGTCTCGGACTGCAGCAAGAAATCTTTATCTAAAAACGCTTTCATAGTATGTCGTTTAATCTATTCAGTAGGCAGTAATCAGTAGCCAGTAATCAGAAGCCAGTAACTAGTAATCAGTAGTCAGTATCCAGATCGAAACATTCACCATTTACCATTCACCATTTACCATTTCTCCACCATTCACCATTTTCACCTTTATGCTTTGTGCTCTATTCTTTATGCTTTAAATCTATACTCTCTAAATGTATTTAGTCACCCCCTCCACAAACCCAGGAACGGCCGTTAAATCAGTGCCCCAAAGATCTGTATTCGATAACACTTTTTTCAAGTCAAAATCTTTCCAAGCCTCGTAGAAATACGGGGCATAGTCACATTGGATAGGGTAGGCCTCTCCGTTACTATCGCCGTAGTATTTTCCACCTTCCTCTTTCACCGCGTGCATAAATTGTAAGTAGGCCGCGAAGCCCATACAGAATAGCTCAGGTGCTTTGCCAAAGTTTTTGGCATAATTAACCAACAATGGCACATTGCGCATCCGCATTTTAGTCGTGTATTGTACCGTAATGTCAATCAATTTATGGTTGATAAACGGATTACGGAAACGGTCTAAAACCGAACGCCCAAAGCGATCCGCCACCTTGAAATCCATTTTATAAGGGATGCCCAGCGCTAATTCGCTTAGCATTAAGTTCATGATCAATTTGCTTAAATAACCGTTCGCCATCACATCTTTCACGAGACGGAAACCCAATAAAAAGGACATTCCGCAAAGCAAGGTGTGGGTTCCATTCAATAAGCGTAATTTCAATTCGCGGTAGATTTCAATATCCTCCGCGATAATTACACCTTTATCTGCTGGGGCAAAGGAAAGCACCTCTTTTACTTTGGCCCCTCCTTGAATCGCCCACAGGCTATACACCTCCGAAATGATCAGTAAGGAATCCTCATAGCCTAATTGCGCGCAAATCTCTGCATTCGTCGCTGTA
>JBJTMW010000285.1:0-12824 GCA_046070715.1 Aquirufa sp.
AAATTTTGGTTTAACATACGTTCCACCGGATTTTCCGTGGAAGTCCATAAACCGAAAGAGTGAGTTGAAATAACCAAAGGAGAACTCACTTAACCTTTGGTCATTTCCATTCGCTGAATGAACAATGCAAAAGTATAGAGCACACAAGTGTAAATGCCTGTAAATGAGTGAGTAGACTAGAACAGAATTGTGTTCCAGTTAAATTCAGAAAGAATTAGGAATTTTATTAATCGAAGTCTAGGAAGTCATTAATTTTTCCAGCATTAATTGCATCAATTAATTCGTCTGTTTTATTGTAAATCTCCTTTAAACCTGCACCCTCGTGCTTTTTCATTTTAATTTTACGATGGGAGGAGTGAATCTGCTTTAATTCGACTTGCTTGTGTTTTTTCTTATCCCAAATTTCAAATACGTTTGAAAAATGGCTAAAGAGATCTAATCTCTGATTCTTTGTTAATCCTGATACTGAACTTAAATAAGTTGCCAATGCTGAAAGCTGCTCAATATTTAATTTAAGCGGAAATCTATCATAAGTAGGAGGAGACGAACTTTGGCTTGCATCATATTCATATTTATATTTTGAGAAAATTTCATTCTCCAACTCCTTATAAAACTGAACTAAAATTTCGCTGTATAATTCATCATCGACTAAACCTGAATTTTCATCTAATTCATCTTTGATGAAAGCTAATGTCCTATCAATAAACACCTTAAAATCAAATGATGGAGGTAACTTATCCGCAATTTTTGCGATTGCTTTTATGATTTTTCTTTTTACTTCATTCAAACCAGATAATGCACCAAATTGTTCTTCATCAAAAGAGCCTGTTTTAGTTAATTGTAAAGCCGTATCTAAATCTCGTACACATTTTTCAGTACTAAATAGATAAGTCCTAAAATCAAATTTTACATCAATTTTTGATGTCCTGCTTTTTCCACTAGTATGCAATTCTTCTATCTCGCCATTAAATTCTAATGACCTTTTATCTGACGAGAGGTATGGTAAACTGTTGAATTCTTCTTTTTTACCATTCCACCAATCAAAACCAATGTTGCACAAAGTCTCACTTAAATAATTTTCTAATTTTATCCCCATTACTGATTAGTTAAATAGCTCCATTGCATCATCAAGATCCTTATTGACAATTTTAGCATATCCCATTGTAACCTGCAAGTTAGAATGTCCCATCAATTTAGATGCGTGGGTAACCGCCATTCCTTTTGAAAGAGCCCTGGTAGCGAAAGTGTGTCTTGAAGAGTGAAAGGTGACATTTTTGGTTATTTGGGCCCGTTGCGCCAATAACTTTAAATTCTTGTTTGCATGCGCAGTTGCAGATGAAATTCTTTGTAACAAATCACGTGGATCAGACAGGTCATCCTCATTTCTAAGAATGGGAAAAATAAAACCCGTTCGATTTTCATCTGCCGGTTTATACTTGTTTAAAATTTGCAATGCTTTCGATGGTAGTTTAATCGATAAATGACTTTTGGTCTTGTAAATAAAGAATTTTATAGATACGCCATCAAAGTTCTCCCATTTCAGTTGTAGCAAGTCTGAAATTCTGATACCCGCTGCGTAACATGCAAATATGAATAAATCTTTGTGTTTGTCAATGGTGGTACCTAACTCGGTGGCAACATTTGAAAAATTAGTAAG
This sequence comes from Aquirufa sp., assembly GCA_046070715.1. Lineage (GTDB taxonomy): Bacteria > Bacteroidota > Bacteroidia > Cytophagales > Spirosomataceae > Aquirufa. Next base: position 1,658 of record JBJTMW010000285.1, read on the forward strand.
TTCCTCTTCAGTGAGAAAAATCTTTTCCACTTTATCCCATTTTAGCTTAAATTTTAAAAATGGGTTCTGGTGGGCTTGAATAACATCTTCATCAACTGCCTTATTGAATAGCATCCTAAAGACCTTGAGATTGGCATGAACTGTATTAGTTGAATTACCTTTACCTCTTAAGTACTTTTCATAAGATTTCAAGAATTCTAGGTTGAATTCATCAAAGCTAACATCTCGATTACCAACATAATCATTAAACTTCTTTAATGTTGAGGTGCACTTTTTATGTGTACCCGCATTTCCTGAAGCTAATAATGCATCGACATATTCTTGGAAGTATACAATGAAGCTACCTGTTACTTTTTTGGAGAGTTCCTTCTTTATTTGCTTTACTCCACCTGATTTACCATCTAATTCCAATACCTTGTCATTAGCTTCTGCAATTTTTCTGGCGATTGTATGGTTAACTCGGGCGGAGTTGGGGTACTTATTTTTAACACGCTTGTTTGTGTCGTCCCAGAGAGCTTCTGAAACGCTAATTCCTAACGATTCAAATGCAGATTTTCTATTTTTCGTTATCCTCAGATAAAGCGGATAATCCCCATTTGATAGAGCCTTGTTCTTTTTTAATACAACAGTTACACTTGCCATAAAACCAGATATTTTGCACAACAAAGGTACAACATAGGTACAACATTCGCTTCATTTTTATACTTTTAATTACATTTGATTTCTCATTAATATCCATTTAAAGCTGTATAATAGGCATATTTGAGTGTATTTGAGTGCAATGCAAGGAATTACTTGTGATCCCTACGCGACCACAGAAAAAAGACCTGCACCACCCTGCAGGTCTTTTTTGTTTTTTCTTCTATCTTTAAACAACCTATATAAAACTATGAAGAAAATTCTCATTCTGTGCTTGTTAGCACCCTCCCTCATTTTTGCGCAAGAAATTAAAGTGCCTGCCGGTTTTCACGTCAGTGAAATCGGGAAAAATCTGGGCTCTACGCGACATATAGCTGTCTCGAAGCAGGGCGATGTATATGCTAAATTGTCTAAATTAAAAGAGGGAAATGGTATCGTATTGTTGAAAGACAAGGACAAAGATGGGGTGTATGAGGAGCAGACGTTGTTTGGGAATTATACGGGCACCGGAATTGCTATTCACGATGATTATTTTTATGCTTCGTCGAATAAGGGAGTATTTCGCTATCGATTAAATGAAAAGGGAGAGGTGGCTGATTGGAATAAATTCGAGACGATTGTGGATGGTTTGCCGGATCACGGTCGCGATAATGCGAAATCATTTACGTTTGATCAGGATCGCAAGAATATCTATGTGACGATTGGGTCTTGGAATGATCCGTGCAGAGAGCCTGGGACGGGGAAAGGAATGAACCCCTGTGCGGTGTTGGATTCGGCGGGGGGAGTTTGGCGATTTGATGCAGCTAAATTGAATCAAGGCTTTGCGGATGGGACGCGATTTGCGACTGGTTTAAAGAATGCGGTAGGTATTACCTGGAATAATACGACGAAGTCTTTGTTTGCAATGGCGCATGGACGCGGTCAATTCCACGATTTTTATCCACAGTATTATACGCCAAAACAAAGCCAGGAACTTCCTTCAGAGGCGATGTATGAATTTAAAAAGGCAGGTGATGATGCGGGTTGGCCGTTTATTTACTATGATCACTTCCAAAAGAAGAAGATCGTCGCTCCGGAATACGGTGGGGACGGAAAGAAGACCGGAGGTCAAAATGCACTCGATCCAGTGGTTGCATTTCCAGCGCATTTAGGGCCTAATGACTTACTTTTTTATACCGGGAACAGCTTTCCAGCTCGCTATAAAAACGGCGCTTTCATCGCATTTCATGGGCAATCGGCTGAATTAAAGAAGGGGTATTTCGTAGCTTTTGTCCCTTTTAAAAATGGGAAACCATCTGGCCCTTGGGAAATCTTTGCGGATAATTTTTCAGGACAAGATTTAGCAAAACCGACGGGACCAATCGAACACAGACCTTGTGGCTTAGCACAGGGACCGGATGGTTCGTTGTTTGTTTGCGATGATTTGAACGGAAGTATTTGGCGAATTAGCTACAAGAAATAACTATTTCAGTGCCTTTTGTAATACTTGAATTTTCCCATCGATCGATTTAGGATCATAGGTTAATCCTAAGATTTTAGCCACCAAAGGGTAAACATTCACATTCTCGAAACCTTCGAGTTGAAGTCCTGATTTGATGGCAGGTCCCCAAGCTTGGAAACTAGCGCGCATTTCGGGTAGCGCGGTATCAAAACCGTGTTTGCCTTTGGAGGTTTTGCGCGTAGAGAGGTTGAATACTTGTGGGAGTTTGGGCACTAATAAAAGATCGCCTAGACGGTTAAAGCGATCATCTGATTTGCGGTAATGCCAATAGGCCGGTGTCTCATCAAGCCGATAAGTAGTAAAACGCGTATCCTTTTTCAATTCCTGATAGGTAGAATCAATTTTCGATGGATCTTTGGCATACACATGCAACAAAGCATCTCCCCATGGGACCTGAAACGCTGCGGTATTCAATGGCGCTGGTTTGCTTATCGTATTCACATTGTCCACCTCTTTCATTCCGTGATCCGAGACAAAAACGAAGTTGATGGGCAGGCCTAAAGGAGCCACAGCTGCCTCTAAATCAGCGATCGCTTGATCGACAAATTGGACCGATTGCTTTACGCGCGGATCTTCAGGACCATATTCATGTGCATCGTGATCCACCTCTGGGAAATAGAAGGTGATTAAATGTGGGCGCTTGTCTGCCGGCAGTGAGAGCCAATTCTTGACTTGCGCGATACGTATTTTGATATCGATGACCTCGTTGTATACATAATAATACGAGGGGTAGGTGTCTTGAATATTCGCATCAGATGCCACCCAGTAAAAGCTAGCAGCCATCATTTGCTGTTTTTCAGCCATTACCCAAAGCGGCGTTCCTCCATACCATTGGCCTTCTCCCACCATTTTCTTATTGGACTGGCGGTATTCTTGGCCAGAGGCGACATCTAAGTAGGTATTGTCCACTAAACCGTGGTGCGCCGGGTATAAACCGGTGGCGATGCTGTAGTGATTTGGGAAAGTTAACGACGGGTAAGAGGGTTGCATATAGCTCGCCTTTACGCCGGAAGTTTCTTTCGATTTCAGGAATTTAGCCTCGTATTTGTGTGAAAAATCGGACCGAAATCCATCCGCAGAAATAAGAATAACATAGGGCTTTTCTTGTTGAATCTTCGCGTTCGAACGGCCTGAAATGATGTGTTGGGTCGTATCTTGTGCCCAGCCTGGAAGGCTAAATAACAATAATAAAGCGAGTATTCTCATTACTTTTTTTTCCAAAATTTTCCACCTGATTTTCCTCCACCGGACTTTCCTCCGCCAGACTTACCCTTATAACCTCCGAAAGAACTTTTTTGAGCTGCCGGATTGTATTCAGGTGTCTCCCCAAATTCCTCCGGTACCGCCGCTTTCGTTACTTCTTTCTCTAATAGATCTTCAATTGTCTTAAACTTACGTTGCTCTGACTCCGTGATGAAGGTATATGCCGTTCCTTTCGTCTGGGCACGCGCGGTACGACCGATGCGGTGGATATAATCTTCCCCGTCATTAGGAACATCATAATTAATCACTAATTCGATTTCGTCGATATCGATTCCACGGCTTAAAATATCCGTAGCGACTAAAATCTTCGTCTTCTTATTTCTAAAATCTTGCAATACCTGTTCGCGTACCTCTTGCTCTAAATCCGAGTGAATTTCCTCCACAGAGAATCGGGCCCGTTTTAAATCGGCGGTCAGGGATTTGACATTTTGCTTTTTGGAACAGAAAACAATGACACGGGTGTAATCTTGCAACTTCAACAGGTGCTTCACCAGCGGACTCTTTTGCTTCTCGTATACCACGAAAGCCTCCTGAACGATTTGTTCTGGGGGTTTCGAAACGGCGATGTTGATCTCAACCGGATTTTGCAATAACTTTTGGGCCAAAGTCCGCATCTTAGGCGCAAAGGTTGCGGAGAATAAGAGGTTCTGGCGCTTTTCAGGTAGGAAAGAAATAATCTTCATCAAATCATCCGAGAATCCCATGTCAAGCATGCGATCCGCTTCATCAAGCACTAAATAACTGCAGTGTTTTAGATTCACATAGCCCATATTCAAGTGGGCAATCATACGACCCGGGGTACAAACCACGATATCCACTCCGCTCGTTAAAGCGGTTTTCTCCGTCGTAAAGGAATTTCCATCTCCACCCCCATAAATGGCGATCGAGCTCACATTCGTGAAATAGCCTAAACCCTCCATATTTCCGGCGATTTGAATCGCAAGTTCACGGGTAGGAACGATAATTAGGGCATTAATGTGGTCCTCGGGATGAGGCTCCGTGATTAATTTGTGGATGATGGGCAAAAGGAAGGCAGCAGTTTTGCCGGTTCCGGTTTGGGCTGAGGCTAAAATGTCGCGGCCCGCTAAAATGGGTTGGATAACTTGGGATTGCACCGGTGTGGCGGTCTTGTATCCCATGGAACTGATACCGTCTAAAATTTGTGGGCTGAGCCCGAGTTCTTCAAATGTCAAAGTATGTGTGTTTATTTTACCTTCTGATAGGTGGACAATCAATGCTTCGATCTAAATGGAAGATTAACTGAAATTGGGTAACAAAATAATGGTCGACTAAGTTCGTCGCGTATTCGGATGGAATTAATAGTTTCGTAGTCAGCTCCGTTTGTGCTGGTTGATTTTTAGGCGCTGAAAAAAGATTGCCTAATTGCGTCCGGAGGCTAGCCTCGAAGCCAAAATCCATAAAATCATTCAAGCGATAACGGAAACCTACCCCTACTGGAATCGAAAAACCAATCGATGGAATCGTCTCATTAAAATTACGAATCGGGTTAGTCGGATAATCGCTCGCTATTACGTCTGAGTAATTTCTCCAGCTGGCATTTGGAATGCCAGGCCCTTTTAACGAATCTAATTGATAAAGCTCTGGATTCGTGGAAACCAAGGCAATTCCCGCAGATAAATAAGGCGAGAAGCGATTACGCTTCAGGTAATTTTGCTGATTACCATTTAATTCCAAAAGCCCCGAAATACCGAACTCCACGATGTCATTTCTAAAGCGGAAACGCAAATCGGGTGTCTTAGGAAGTAGCGATGAGTTGTCAAATGTGTAATCATTTCCAGCTAAGCGGATATAATTCAAATTGCCTTTAATGCTGAAATTTTTGCTGACGTGGCGGGTTAGATGAGCGCCCACATTGAAACGACTTTGGTCATTCACGAGGCGATTAAACATCGTTAATTCGTCCGTTAGGCTGTAATAATGGGAACTTCCTGCCCCAAAACCAATCGAAGTATGGGGATTAAATGTCGATCTTTTGAAACCGGTTCCTCCTTTTTTACCAATTTTCCAAAATTGCGCCTGTGTAGCTGAACTGAAAGCCAACAAGATAAAAAGGAGCAGAGAACTTTTTCGAAGCATAGGATGCAGCATTTTTTAACGTCAAAAACAAATATACTCATTATTCGATAAACGTTATGAGCTTGCATTTATTTTGCGCTGCTAATTTGGAATATTTCTAACTTGCTTCTGTCGGGAAGGATTGCTAATTTTATCCGTATGAGAAAAATGGTTCTTTTATTCGCTTGTGCAGCCTTTGCCGCTTGCCAATCAAATCCGGAAGTGAGTACACCCACGGAGAATTTAAATGAAGTTTTAACGTGTGTGGATGCCAAAGGCTTAGTCACTAAATACGGCGCTAAATCAATTATTCTGGATACATCGATTATGATAGGAGATGATACCCTGAAAGGGGCGATCCTTTTTCCAGGTACCGCAAAACAAGCGAATGTATTCTTTCATGAAGGGAAAATATCTGATGTGAGTATTCAGGGCGAAAGTTCTGCCTGGAAAACAACTTCTGGCTTATATTTAGGCCTTCCATTACAGGAAGTCGAGAAATTAAATACGAAAAACTTTACCATTTCAGGTTTTGGCTGGGCACACGGTGGCTCTGTTGTTTCTTGGGAGGGAGGTAAATTAGCCGGCGATAGTACGTTAACTCATTTAGCATCTTTTCGCAATAAGCGCCAAAATATCTCCGTAGAGGAATTCAATAAAGTGTCTGGCGAGGCTGAATTTGATGTGCGTCATCCATCCATTCAACAAATGAATCCCGTATTAGAGCAAATCACCATTTTAAAGCCATATATCCCATCCAAAGAAGAGGGGAAAGGCATTGCGAAGAAGATTCAATCTAGCCAAATACCCGTTCGCTAAGCTAATTTAGGGTTATTCTTGTGGCGGTCCGCATCGCGTTCCGTCTTCTTTAAGAGGTTCTGTTTTAGAGCCTCTTCTAGGTTTATGCCGGTTTGGTTTGCTAGACAAATTAGAACGAAAAGTACATCAGCCATCTCATCGCCTAAGTCCTTGTTCTTGTCTGACTCTTTCTCGGATTGTTCCCCATAGCGGCGCGCTATGATGCGGGCGACTTCGCCCACTTCTTCGGTCAACATCGCCATATTGGTTAACTCGCTAAAATAGCGAACGCCCACGGTCTTAATCCACTCGTCTACTTGTTGTTGCGCGTTAGAAATTGTCATAATTAAGGGTTTTTAGAGTCGATGATAATGGTGACCGGTCCGTCGTTTGTCAAATTGATTTGCATATCAGCACCGAAGACTCCGGTCTGGATTTGTTTACCTACTTTATCCGTTAAGGTTTTAATCATTAGTTCATACAACGGAATCGCTATTTCCGGTCTAGCTGATTCCAAAAAGCTAGGGCGATTCCCCTTGCGCGTCGCCGCATAGAGTGTGAATTGACTAACTAGCAAGATTTCGCCTTGAATGGCCTGTAAGTCCAAATTCATTTTTCCTTCCTCATCAGAGAAAATGCGTAATCCAGCGATTTTTCCTGCTAAATATGCCACATCTTCCGGTGTGTCGTCCACATGAATGCCTAATAAAATCGCTAAACCCTGTTGAATAGAGGCTTGTAATGCACCGTCAATGTGCAGCGTTGCTTGACTCACGCGTTGTATAACGGCAATCATATTACAAGAGAAGGTAGACGATCAAGAAATAGACTCCATAGCCTAGGATGTCATTTGTCGTCGTGATAAAGGGACCACTAGCCACCGCTGGATTGATCTTTAATTGATTTAAGACTAAAGGGGTAATGGTTCCCATTAAACTAGCCAGCATAACCACTGCAAAAAGCGAAATGGAAACGGTCATGGATAACATGATTTGGCCTGAATCCACTAATAAAGAACATCCGAAAGCGAATATCGCCGCAATTAACGCATTGATTAATGCAACTAATAATACTTTCTGAAGACGTTTCCACAACGTGGTATCTAAGCCACTTTTATCTGCTAATGATTGCACGATTAACGAAGAGGACTGTATACCTACGTTTCCGCCAGTCGAACCGATCAACGGGATAAAGGCTGAGATAGCTGGCAAGATCGAAATGGTATCGTCGAAGCGATCGATGATTTTAGCGGCTAAAAAACTACCAACCATTCCACCAATTAACCAAGGCAGACGGGAACGCACTAATAACCAAACGGAGTCATCTTCCTCCACGTCCTCCGAGATGCCGGCCATGACCTGAATATCTTCTTGCGCGGATTCCGTAATGAAATCGACCACGTCATCGATGGTAATTCGGCCTAATAATCGCCCTTGAATATTAACCACCGGAATGGCCTCTAAATCGTATTTCTGCATTAAATCGGCCACTTCCTCGCCTGAGGCATAGGTTTGAACCGAAACAATTTCGTCATCCTCGTACACATCCGCGATCTTCGAACCGCGCTTCGCTAAAATGATCTTCTTAAGAGAAACCGTACCTAATAATTTTCCGTCGTCGTCGATCACATAAACCGAATACACTTTCTCCACATCCTCCGCCTGCTTGCGGATTTCCTCGACACATTCGGTCACGGTTTGGGAAATATTGATCTTAATTAACTCTTTCTGCATTAGCCCCCCTGCACAGTCTTCGTCGTAATGCATTAAATCGATAATGAAACGGGCTTGCTCACGGTCTTTCAACAGGGCAATCACTTCCTCGCGTACTTTGACAGGCTGCTCATTCAGAATATCTACCGCATCATCGGAGTCGATCACGTTGATATAGGCGGCAATTTCCTTAGAAGTAAAGTTCTTTAAGAATTTCTTGCGGTCGTCGGTATCAAGCGTAGAGATGATTTCAGCAGCGATTTTTGTGTCAATTAATAACACGATGTATTTCGCTTCTTCCGTCGTTAACTCGATTAGGATATGCGTGATGTCCGCTGGGAATAAGCCATCTAGCTTCAATAAAATACCCTCATTCTCCTGATTTTCAATGAGCAGGCGAATGTCCTCTATGAACTCTTTGGTTAGTTCAAACGGAAGGTGATTTGGGTTAACTTCTTCCATAGTGTGAGGGATTTTAGATGAAACAGCGCAAATTAGTAAAAATAGATCGATTAAGCGCCTAGGTAGCCATTATCTTTCCATAAAATCGTTAACTCGGTGAACTCCGCTACGCCTAATTGTTCAGCCCGTTTGCTTAGCAAGGGGTGTTCTGGTAACTGCAAGGCTCTAAGGGCATTACGCAAAGTCTTGCGACGTTGATTGAAGGCCATCTTCACTAAAGACTTGAATTTCGCCGGATCACATTCCAGTTTTTTATCCCAGTTTCGAACCAAGCGAATGACGCCGGAGTTGACTTTAGGGGGAGGGGTAAATACCTCGGGTCCTAAGCTGAATAAGTACTCGATATCGTAGAAGGCCTGCAAAAGCACACTCAGAATACCGTAATCTTTATTGCCGGGTTTTGCCGCCAAGCGAACCGCCACTTCTTTTTGAAGCATACCCACCACCTCGATGCATTGATCTTTGTATTCCAAAATGCGGAAGAAGATCTGCGTCGAAATAAAGTAGGGGAAGTTGCCCACAATGGCGAATTTCTCATCCCCAAATATATTTTCCAGTGGATAGCGCAAGAAGTCCCCATCAATTAAGCGCGGTCCCGTAAATTCTAGATAGTTCTTACGTAAGTAGTCGACAGACTCTTTATCGATTTCGATGAGGGAGGTTTCGTATTCGGTTTTTTTGACCAAAAACTGTGTCAACACACCCATCCCCGGCCCAATCTCCAATACTTTCGAATAGGCTCCAGCGGGCTGCAAGCCATCTACGATGCGCTTTGCCGCGTCTAAATCATTTAAAAAATGTTGTCCTAAACTCTTTTTTGCTCTTACTTGCACCGGGTCTCTGGGGTTTAAGGAGTAAAATTAAGCCCTTTTTTGTACATTTAAGCAAAATTTTCGATTAAAGGCATGGAGGATAGGCAGGCCCTGATTAAAACATTGGATTCCCTGAAGCTTTTTGGCATCGTAATGGCGCTAGATGGCACCATCTCGCATGCAAATGCCTATACCCATCAATTGCTAGGCTACAAGCCCGGCGAATTAAATGGCAAGGACTTCTTTAGTACCCTAGTTCCGGACGGAGAGAGTGAAATTCGTAGAACCTCTTTCGACAAAGCCATCCAGACCGGAGGCCTTTTCGAAGAACGCGAACGAAATTACAAAACCAAATCAGGCGCCATCAAATGGGTAGAAGTCGCTTCTACCGTAGTGAGCGATAATTTCCTGAGTATCATAGGGGAGGATGTCAGCGAGAAGAAGAAAGTCTCTGAAGCCCTTTCCCGCTCGAATGCCCAATTACAAGACTTAATTAACAATACCACCGATCTCATCCAAATCACCGGAGTGACGGGTCGTTTTCTCTTTGTTAACCGCGCCTGGCTAGAAACCATGGGTTACAGCGAGGAGGAAGCAAAAGATTTAAAGATTCAGGATGTTCTCCACCCAGAATTTGCACACCAAACACAGGCCCAATTTGATGCTTTGGCTAAAGGCGAGGATATTCCCGAATTTACCGCCGTATTTAAGCGCAAAGACGGTCGCCGCCTATACGTGTCTGGTTCAGCTACTTGTCGTTTCGAGCGTGGAGTTCCTACTGCTTACCGTTGTATTCTACACAATTCTACCGCAAAAGTTCGAGCAGAGCGCGCGAATAAATTATTCTCCTCCATTTCCCAGGTAGCCATTAATTCCTCGAATCTAGACGATCTGTTTGTGAACATCCACAAACAATTAGGCGAGGTGATCGACGTGAAGAATTTCTTCATCGCGCAATACGATCCAGGGAAGAGTTATATCTATTTCCCCTATTACATCGATGAATACTTTAATTCCCGGGTGCACTTTACGAAGCGCCGCTTAGGGAATGGCTTGACGGAATATGCCTTGATGGCGAATAAGCCGCTCATTTTGCATGATGACGATATCCATCAATTAGCCGCGGAAAAGAAGATTTACTTGTATGGGGTAGTTCCCAAAGTCATGCTTTGTGTTCCCCTCCGCATCGGAGATCGGGTGACGGGAATCATCGGGGTGAAGTCCTACGAGCGTGCGAATAAATACGAGAACCGAGATCTAGAGTTATTGGACTTTATTTCTGGGCAAGTGGCGATTGCGATATCGAGGAAGCAGGCGGAAGAGGCTTTGGCGAGAGAAACCGCCCGATTAAATTCCATCTTCGAAAGTTCGTCTCACCTCATGTGGTCCGTGAACAAGCGTTTGATGCTGATGAGCTTTAACCATGACTATGCGGATTTATTAGAGCAGGAACTGGGAATTTCTCCCCAATTGAATTTCAGTTCGGAGACCATGGGCTTCAAGATGATGGCGCCAGAGGAACGCAAGGCGATGGAGGAGCATTATAAACAGGCGTTTAGGGGCACGAAACAGCATTTTGAGCTGTGCTTGAAGAAGAAAGACGGGACGGATCGCTGGTTAGAGATTTATTTGAATCCGATTTTAGATCAGGGAATTATCTCTGAGGTTTCGGGCATCGCTCGGGATATCACGGATATCAAGAAGTACCAAGCCGAACTCGTCGAAGCCCGCGAACAAGCGGAGCACTCGCTGAAGGTGAAGGAGCAGTTTTTGGCGAATATGTCGCACGAAATCCGGACGCCTATGAACGGGGTCATCGGGATGGTGGACTTATTGTGCGATACGCCATTAGACGAGGATCAACGGGATTATTTGCAAACGATACGCAAGTCGTCGGAGACGCT
>JBJTMW010000286.1:0-4188 GCA_046070715.1 Aquirufa sp.
AGTTTTTTGTTCATAAAAGGGCCCCGCAAAGGGGGCAATTATCCCCCAAAGTTAATACCTTTGTACGCTTATGGAAATTGCGATCATAAAATACAATGCGGGGAATGTGGCGTCGGTGATGTACGCGTTGGATCGTATTGGCCAAAATTACCAACTAACAGATGACCACGAGCAGATTAAAAAAGCCGACAAAGTGATTTTTCCGGGGGTGGGCGAGGCGAGTACGGCGATGGCTTATTTGAAAGAAAAGGGCCTAGACACATTGATAAAGGGGTTAAAGCAGCCGGTTTTGGCGACCTGCATCGGAATGCAATTGTTGTGCAAGCACTCGGAAGAGGGGAATGTGGATTGCATTGGGGTGTTTGACGTGGAGGTGAAGAAATTCATTAGTAAAGACTTGAAAATTCCGCACGTAGGGTGGAATTCAATCGTGAAAAGGGGCGATAATCCTTTAATGAAAGGACTGAAAGAAGAAGAGTTCGTGTATTTCGTACACTCCTTTTATGCGCCTGTTAATGAGTATACGACAGCGGTTTGTGAGTACGTGCAACCGTTTTCGGCGATGTTACAAAAGGATAATTTTTATGCCGCGCAGTTTCACGCGGAGATCAGCGGAAAAGCTGGCGAACAGATTTTGAAAAATTTCTTAGCACTCTAATATGTTTCAACTAATTCCGGCGATCGATCTGATAAATGGGCAATGCGTGCGATTGACCCAGGGGGATTATGGCCAAAAAAAGGTCTATTCCGAAGACCCTTTGGAGATTGCCAAAGCCTTTGAGGGGGCTGGAATTCAGCGTTTGCACTTGGTGGATTTGGATGGGGCGAAGGCGAAGAAGATTGTGAATGCGGCGGTTTTGGAACGTATTGCGTCGAACACATCGCTGCACATTGATTTTGGTGGTGGGGTTCAGTCCGATGAGATGATTGATACGGCTTTTTCTGCGGGTGCCGCGCAGATTACCGCCGGCAGTATTGCCGTGCGTAATCCTGCGCTGGTCAGCGAATGGTTGCAGAAGTATGGGTCGGAGAAGATTATTTTGGGGGCGGATGCTCAGGATGAGATGATTGCGGTTTCGGGCTGGCAGGAAAATTCGAACATTTCGATTTTTGAATTCTTGCAGGATTATACCTCGAAAGGCGCGAAGTATGTGATTTCGACGGATGTGGCCAAAGACGGTTTGTTGCAAGGCCCCAGCTTCGATTTATATGAAAAAATTCAGGCGTCGAGCCCGTCGTTGAGCGTCATTGCGAGCGGTGGGGTGGCTCGTATGGAGGATTTAGTGCGCTTGCGGGAGATGAATTTGTTTGGGGTGATTGTGGGGAAAGCGTTTTATGAGGGTCGGATTAGTTTAGCAGATTTGGCCAAATTTTCAGCATCAGCATGTTAACAAAGCGAATCATACCTTGTTTGGACATTAAAGAAGGGCGGACCGTGAAGGGGACGAACTTTGTTGACCTGCGCGATGCCGGCGATCCGGTGGAGTTGGGTGCACTTTATGCGCAGCAGGGGGCGGATGAGCTGGTTTTTTTAGATATTACGGCGACGGTCGATGACCGGAAGACGTTAGTGAATTTAGTACGCGAAGTCGCGCGGCACGTGAATATTCCCTTTACCGTGGGCGGCGGAATATCGTCCATTGCTGACGTATCGGCGTTGTTGAACGCCGGCGCGGACAAAGTGTCCATTAACTCGTCTGCGGTGCGCCGGCCAGAGCTGGTGGATGAACTGGCTTTGGCTTTTGGCTCCCAATGCATCATTGTCGCGATTGATACGCGCTTTGAACCCGCCGCGGGCCTGGACTTCGTCCACACCCACGGCGGCAGACGAATAACGGAACTAAAAACCCTCGAATGGGCCCGCGAAGTCGAAAACCGCGGCGCCGGCGAACTATTATTAACCTCGATGGATGCGGACGGAACGAAAGCAGGCTTCGCCTGTGATTTGACCGCACGCATATCCTCAGCAGCCTCCATTCCCATTATTGCCTCTGGCGGAGCGGGAACCATGGAACATTTTACCGAAGTATTCACGACCGGCAAAGCAGACGCAGGCCTCGCCGCGAGTATATTTCACTTTAAAGAAATTGAAATTTTGGCATTGAAGAATTACCTTGCAACCCAAGGCATCCCGATGCGCATTTAATAGAAATATGTCCAAGCAACCCGATTTTTCCAAAGGCCTCGTGCCCGCCATCATCCAAGATGCCAGCACCCGTACCGTTTTGATGTTAGGCTACATGAATGAAGAAGCCTACGCAAAGACCCTTGCAGAGTCCCGCGTGACCTTTTTCAGCCGCTCAAAGAACCGTCTTTGGACCAAAGGCGAAGAATCTGGCAACTTCCTGGACGTAGTCAGCCTTTCAATCGATTGCGACGCAGACACTATTTTAATTCAGGCCAAACCCTTTGGTCCCACTTGCCACACCGGAGCAGACACCTGTTTCGATGAGTCAAATGCAGACAACGCCGCCTGGTTAGATCAATTAAAACATGTCATCCGCAGCCGCAAGACGGCCCCTTTGGCTTCGTCTTATACGGCCTCTTTATTTCAATTAGGAACTCATAAGATTGCCCAAAAAGTAGGCGAAGAAGCCGTCGAACTCGTTATCGAAGCCTTAATGCAAAACGATGAGTTGTTCAAAGGTGAGGCCGCTGACCTTATCTTCCACTTATTAGTCTTATTAGAAGACCGCGGAATCGATTTAAGCGAAATCGTCGCCGTTCTTCAATCTCGTCACGCTGCTAAATAATCTTTCTTATGATCGGCTTCATCATTCGTTACATCATTATTGCCTGCGTAGTTATGGTCATTCCTCGCTATTTAAAAGGCATTACAGTAGACGGTTTTACGACTGCCCTTTTAGTTGCATTAGCGATGGGCTTTGTGAATTCGTTCATTAAGCAGGTTTTGAAGATTATCAGCTTCCCTATCACGTTTATGACTTTAGGGTTGTTTTCTCTTGTTATTTCAGTAGGTCTAGTCTATCTAGTCGCAGCCTATGTACCCGGTTTTGTGGTGACTGGGTTTATCGCTCCTTTGATTTTTAGCTTTCTTGTGTCGCTTTCTACTTCATTCGTAGGGCTGTTTACGCGTTAGGAGGGCTTATTGCCTGTTTTTGCTGTTATAAGTCGAGAGGTATGCAGGCGACTTTTCAGGTATTGACAGAACTTGTCAATATTAAAGTTTGATGGAAACTTCTAGTCGTCCTCCAAAACCTAATTCAACAATCTTTTGCAGAGTGGAGATTCTAGCCTCTTTGAGGTTATTCTCAATTTTAGAAATATAGGACTTAGTTGTTCCTGCTTTTTCTGCAAGTTCTGCCTGAGTCATGCCTAATTCTAGGCGCTTAATCTGGATTAGCATCCCTGCTTTAAAGATTTGATATCCTGCGTCATGTTCATCTCTTTCTTTAGTACCCACTTTTCCAAAGTGAATGTCTTTAAATTCCTCGTGTGTCGTCAAGTTTTTCATTTTCGTATTCCGCTTTTAGTTTAAGAGCCATATTGATCTCCCTTAATGGTGTTTTTTGAGTCTTTTTCTGGAACCCGTTAATTAATACAACCAGTTTACCTGTTTCGAAAAAACAAAATATTCGAATGATGTCGCTTCCAATATGTACACGAATTTCATATAGTCCAATTGTATTGGTTATATGTTTTAAATACATTTCAGGAACATATTGAAGTTCTTCAATGGCTTCAATGGTCCAATCTATTTTTGCTCTAGTCCTCTTAGGCTGCTTTTTAAAGAAGTCTTGAAAGTAGTTTTTATAATAGATTACATGTCTCCATTTCGGGTTTTCGCTCACATCAAAGGTAGTTAAGTTTCACTATAGTGCAACATTTAATTATCTATTCCTCAACTCATTCAAGAACTTCTTCGAGTCAAAAATCAACTGGCTTCTCGACACCGGGGCTACGATGACTGATTCCGTGTAGACCTCTAGGTCTTTTTCAATGATAGTGATGGTCACTTTCGTGAATTTGTAGGGGCCCATGTGGCCGTTGTAGAATAGAAGGGGCTCTTTATTGCCAAAGAAATTGAACATGTTTGTAGGGTTTAGTGGTTAAAGACGCCGTGGCGACGGAATTGAAAATGGCGTAGATTTTTGGCCTGCTTGTGGTCGTAAATAATGGCGTTTTTGAGGATGAGTTTAAAGCTGAATTTCCGCTCTAACTTGACTT
>JBJTMW010000287.1:0-3116 GCA_046070715.1 Aquirufa sp.
AGGTCCGAGGTAAATTGTTGATTCTGATTGCAGTAGATTAAAAGTGTGGACCACGATTCCGGAGTTATTCATTATTTCGACTTGCGCCGATGGGAATGGAATGGTGATATGTAGCGCGTCTCCTGGGCTGATGGGATTAGGATAGATACGTAAATTAGGTTCTTTTGTTATGCCTAAAATGAGTTCCATTGCTGTGCTAGCTTTGTCAAAAGTAGGGATACCAAAACCCAGCAGCATATCTGTTCTTGTAAATTGAGATCCAGATTGTAGGATGGCACTTCGGATTTGTTGGGCGCTATGGGTAGGGAAGGATTGGATTAAACCTGCCGCGAGTCCTGCTACTAAAGGGGCAGAAAAAGAGGTGCCACTAGAAATTCCGATCGTTCCATCGATTAAACCGACCACAGTGTTTGATCCCATAGCTACGACATCTGGTTTAATGCGTCCATCAAAACTGGGCCCAATCGAACTGAAGCTCGATAATCCACCCAGTGCATTCACTGCTCCCACTGTTAAAATGGAGTCCGCATCCGCTGGAGCGGTGATGTATTTCCAGGCATTTGCGCCTTCATTTCCGGCGCTTATGGTACACAAAATTCCTTTGCTGGCTGCCCAAGCTGCGGCTTTAGAAACGAGCGTCGATTTGCCATTCATATCTGAATAGGCATGATTATACACCGGATTATCAAAGGCGGAATAGCCCAAAGAAGATGAAATAATATCGGTTCCTAAGCTATCCGCCCATTCTGCGCCTCTCAGCCAATTCGCTTCTTCCACGATTAATTCGTGTCCGCTTTCTTCGGTTTGGGCCAAAGCAAAGGAGGCTTTATAGGCCGTTCCGATTAATTTACCCGGTTCGTATCCCGCGATGGTGGATAATACATTCGTGCCGTGACCGCCAGTAACATAGACGGACGAAACGGAAGGATCTGTGGTCAGGGTGGCGCTGATTCGTTTTTCGCTGAAAGTATTTTGAAGAAAGGAAACAGTATTCGCATTTTTAAACCCGTCGTCGAGTAAAGTGATGAGAACGCCTTCTCCGTGGATGTTTTTGGCATGCATTTGGTCGATGCCTAGTTGGGTGATTTGGGTGATTGAATTCCCATAATCTGGACTTGTCGAAGTGGATTGTGTCCCCGATTGAATTTGAAAGGCCGCACTGGAATCCGCTGGAAAATTCCAATATAGACTTTTAACGCAGCTTAAAGCGAGTGTTTTCTTGAGTTCGCTCGGCTTTTGGGAGATAAGTGCACCATTAATCCATTTTAAGGGAAACAAAATGCGGGCACCGGTGGTTTTTACTTGGTCTAAGTAAGTGGTACTTACCGGCAAATCTTGGGTTGAAATAACGACTCGGTTTTTGCGGCGGCGTTCGAGGCTTTTGGAACTTAAAAAAGCGCTAGGATTGTTTAAAGAAAAGCTATTCGAGGCTTTGTCTTTGAATAGAATGAGGTAGCGGTAGGTCTGAGCCTGCATAGGAAGGCAAGCGCTGAAAAGGAAGAGAAAGATTAACCGCTGAATCATACAGCAAATTAGTGAATTGTGCTTAAATTCGTTTGATGAAATTCTTTGCCAAAAGCTTCACGTCCTTATTCTTAGCCGCCTGGATTCTTTTGGGGAGCTTAGGAATCTCGTGGACTGAGGCCACTTGTGTCTATACCGGGTCAAAGAAAATCGCCCTTACGAAAGCCGAATCTTGTTGTAATAAATCTTCAAAAGCGCATATTTCAAGAGCCAAATGCTGTTTGTTAGGTAAGTACCAGGTGAAGTTTAATTTCGATTTAAGCAAAGGAAGTCAAGCTTTGGTTTTCGCTTTTCCTCCTGTTTTAAGCTCTGCGATAGTAATATCACCTGATTTTTATATCCAAGAGCTTGATTATTTTTCGTACACCTCTCATGCCCCTCCACTTACTCGGCAGGTTCGATTAGCTCAATTGCAGTCGTATTTGATTTAAAAAAAATAGAATTTTATTTCTATCATTTAAATCAACAAAACGATGCATAAATTACTTATTTTACTAAGTTTATCGACGCTTTTGCAGGCTCAAAAAGTCGTGCGAAAAGACAGTATTGAGCGCGAGACGGAACTAAAAGAGTTTCGAATCGTGGCTAATCCAGGCCAAAAAGACGACAACGCTGTTCTCGCTACCGAGATCATGACCATTAAAACTTTGGGAAAGGCAGCTTGCTGTAACCTTTCAGAGAGTTTTGAGACAAATGCCTCTGTTTCTGTGAATTATGCGGATGCGGTAACGGGATCTAAGCAAATCCAAATGTTAGGTTTAGCCGGAACCTATGTTCAGACGAATGTGGAGAATGTTCCCTCTATCCGCGGATTGAAATCCACTTATGGCTTGAATTATTTACCAGGAACCTGGATAAAATCGATTGATTTAGCTAAAGGGACCATCTCTGTCGTGAATGGCTATGAATCGATGACCGGCGCGATAAATGTCGAACTCGCCAAGCCTGACACCTCCGAAGTGTATTATTTAAACACCTACACAAACTCGCAGGGGCGTTTTGAAGTCAATCAACAAGGTGCACATCGCTTTAATTCTCGTTTGTCCACCGGGGTATTTACCCACTATTCTCAGCAGGCAGCTCGCCTAGATGGAAATGGGGATGGTTTTCTGGATTTGCCACTTTTTAATTTAGTGAACGTTTTGAATCGCTGGAAATACGCCACCGATCGCTGGATGATTCAATGGGGGGCGAATTACTTATTTGAGGATCGTTTAGGGGGCCAAAAGTCGTTCACGTCTAACTCTGATCGAACTTGGTATTATGGTTTTGGCAGCAAAACGGAGCGCGTAGAGACTTTTGCGAAAATTGCCCGCATGTATCCTCAAAAGCCTTACCAAGGTTTGGCCTTGATCCTAAGTGCCGCGAATCATGCAAATGATTCCTATTTTGCGACTAAAAATTACAAAGGACGGGAGCAAAGCGTCTACGGGAATTTGATTTTTCAATCAATCATTGGAAATACAAATCACACATTTAAGACCGGTGCGAGTTTCTTGATGGATTCTTATCAGGAGTCTTACATTGATTCTGCTTATTCGCGTACGGAAATCGTGCCTGGTGTTTACGGCGAATATACTTGGACGATTCCG
>JBJTMW010000288.1:0-2736 GCA_046070715.1 Aquirufa sp.
GTCATATTATTAATGAAGTCATTCTTCACTAAGGCTAATTTCTTTTGACGAAGGATCGTCAGCACGGCGAAGTAAAAACAACCGATCATGACCAATAATAACAGACCGGACCCCGCTAAACTGAGGCCCATCGTTTGCCAAATAAAGGCCGCACTATCCGGAAAATAGATTTTCAACACCTGTTTAGAAGGATGCAAATCATTCGGAAATAAGGCCGCCTCAAATACCGCTTTTTGCTGCTTTATTTCAGGCGAGGAGGTAAAGGACCAGGCCTTTGGTGAACTCTGAATGCCAAAAGAATAATCCAGGTTAACCCCCTTATCGGTCAATTCTTTCCGAATCAAACTATCCAGATAGCCCGGTTGAATACGTTGCAATATGGGTCTCTCTTTAAATAAGAAATCGGAGAATACTTCTTTTGCTAACTGCGTCTTTTGCAATACTTTCTCCAAATCTTGGCGCTCCGACTTCTCCTGCACTAATTTAGCTTGAATCTGAGCCTGGCGATCTCCCAGATTTTGAATAACGCGATTTGAACGACGGCGCATCTTTTTCAACACTTTTTGCTGCTCTCGTTTGAGCATTCGATTCATCGCTTTTTCCACTTGCATACGTTGACGAACCTCCTCCGGATCTTCATCTACCGTGTATTCTTCTGTCACTTCTGCTAATTGACCGTCCGGCAACATAAAGGATTTTCGAACGAAAATAACGTCGTGACGTTGTTGAGTTAAAACTGGGTGTTCTTCTAGCGTGGGTTGCGGCACGGGAATGACCGCGGGTGCTGGCTTGGGTTTTACCGGTTTAGCGGCTATACTTTCGAATTTTTTTTGGCGCTCTGCTAAAACTAAAATCTCCTGCTTCTCCAGTTTCCTGACCACTTGCTCGAGGCTATTGCGTACGTCTTTGGCAAAATTCTCGCGTTTCGTCTCTAGCATAAAACGCAACCAATAGGCCTGAAACCCAATTAATCCTAACAGGGCAAACGACATCAAGGCAATCAGTAAGCGTATTTTACGTTTCGACATAGGGCAAATAATTCTCTGCAAATGTAAGGGATTAATAGCAGCCGTTTATCACATTAACACTCTTTAACATGTAGCAAACAGGGGCTTTTCGTAAGTTTGCACCGGATCAAAAACAAAAATTTATGAAATACCTATTCATCACTGCCTTAGCCGCTTGTATTTCGACAAGCGCTTTCGCTCAAGAGAAAAAAGAAGCCACCATTAAAATCGTTATCAACGAGAACGGTAAAGAACGCATCATCGAGAAAAAATTCAGCGACTTAGATCAAGCAGATTCCGAACTGAAAAAGATGTCAGATTCTTTAGGATTCAACGTGACCGCTTCAGGCGGAAAGAAAAAAATCGTTCGTGTCGATGTCAATAAATCCCATTCCCGCATGTCAGATCAACCGGGTAATGTCATCATCGAAAAAATTGAGGGTGGCGCAGAAGGTGGTGCAGACAAGCGTGTCATTATTCGCCGTGGTGGAGCAGGAATGGCAATGGCTCCTGCAGCTCCAGGTGCGCAGGCAGGTGATGCGAATGTGATGATTTTCCGTGGAGAAGGAGGACCAGAGGGAGAGGAAAAAGAATTCAATATTCAATTAGACGGCCCTATGGGAGGCCCAGGAATGCGCCTAAAAGGCTTACAAAAAATGATGAAAGAGAAGGGGTCAAAAACAATCCAGGGTCTTTCAGGTAAGCAAAATCAACCTTTTAATGGCAAGTTAAACGTTCGTTTTACAGCACCTACGAAAGGAAATGTAACGATTGCCGTTTCTGATGTCAATGGGAAAGAAATCGCGACGGAGACAGTGAAAGATTTCCAAGGTGATTACTTAGGTCAAATTGACTTAAAGAAAGCCGCAGCAGGTGTTTATTTCTTGCGCGTAACGCAAGGAAATGATGGGGCAGTTAGAAGAGTAGAAGTAAAATAATCCGCTTAAGGTTTGAGAATGAAAAAGCCTGGAGATTTATTTCCAGGCTTTTTTTATTATTTCCCCATGTTATAGAGAACAAAGGCATAGGAGTCAGCCGTCAGTTCAATCAACTTCGCGGTGTTCGACGAACCGTGTCCGCTGTTTGTATCAATTCGAATAATGATCGGTTTAGACGAAGTATTTTTTTCCTGTAAGGTCGCTGCATATTTAAAAGAGTGAGCTGGCACCACGCGGTCATCGTGATCTGAAGTGAAAACCATCGTCGCCGGATAGTTTATCGACTTGATGTTATGCAAAGGCGAATAAGCGTACAATGCTTTGAATTCCTCTGCATTATCGCTGCTGCCATAATCTGCGACCCAGTTCCAACCGATGGTGAATTTTTGGAAACGTAACATATCCATTACGCCCACACCTGGCAAGGCTGCCGCAAACAAATCTGGACGTTGATTAATCGCTGCACCTACTAATAAACCACCGTTCGAACGACCAGAAGCCGCTAGATAGGCAGGCGAAGTGTATTTCTCCCGAATCAAATATTCTGCTCCCGCAATGAAATCATCGAACACATTCTGCTTCTTCAACTTCATTCCTGCTTCGTGCCATTTTTCGCCATATTCGCTACCTCCTCGTAAATTCGCCACCACATAAATCCCTCCTTTTTCTAACCAAGGAATAAGGCTCGCGGAGAAGGCTGGAGTCGAACTGATGTTAAATCCACCATATCCGTACAAGATGGTCGGATTTTTACCGTTCAATTGAATTCCCTTTTTGCTGACGATAAACAT
>JBJTMW010000289.1:0-2655 GCA_046070715.1 Aquirufa sp.
ATTTCCAAACTTACTCCGGCCAAGGCCGTGTGATCCGCATAGCGCTTCACCACGTTCTGAATTGATAGTATCATAGATTGAAATTAACATTCGAATTTAAACAAAAAATGCGTTCGAATCCTGGCAAAAGGATGAACGCAAAATAAAAAGGATGAATGAAATTAGGCGATGATTTTGGACACAAAATCCCAGATGACCACCCCCATACTCACGGATACATTTAAGGAATGCTTTGTGCCAAATTGAGGAATCTCTAAACTAAAATCTGCCTCTTGAATCCAAGCATCATTCACCCCAAAAACCTCATTACCGAATACAAAGGCATATTTTTGATCCTTAATTGGCTCGAATTTTTCTAATGAAACGGAACCTTGAACTTGTTCCACACAAACGATTTGGTATCCCTCTTTACGCAATACCTCGCGACTTGACGCGCCATCCTCAAAATAGACCCAGTCTACAGACTCATCTGCTCCTAAGGCCGTTTTAGAAATCTCCCGATGCGGTGGTTGTGCAGTGATACCGCACAAATGAATGGCAGCACATTTAAAGGCGTCGCCTGTACGGAAGGCCGAACCGATGTTATTCATACTCCTGATATCATCTAAAACGATGACATAAGGAAACTTTTCCGTGCTTTTATAAGTGGACACATCGAGCCTATTCAGCTCATCCATCGATAATTTCTTCGACATAATTGATTAGGCAATCCAGGAGAAAGGATACGCTAATTCTGGCACCTTAACTCGATCTGCTAATTTTTCTAAACGGGCAGGCAAATTAGCCACATAATCACGTGCTTTCTCAGCTGATTCATTCAAACCGGTCATATTTTCAATATTCCAGTCACTGATTAAACCCTTCATGATCGTTACATAATCGTTCGTGGTATAAACACCTAAACGCTGTGCAGCATCCGAGAAATGCTCAAATAAAGAGCTCTTCGCACCATTGATCTCGCGCAAGAAGTGCGCAGGCATCACGATCTTCTTTTTCATCATATCCGCAAAAGCAAGCATCATTTCATTCGGATCTAGATTAAAAATCTCTGAAACGAAAGCGCGGTAGGCTTTGTGGTGACGTAACTCATCTGCGGCAATTTGCGCACACATACGTGATAAAAGCGAATTGCCGTGTTGCTTAGCTAAAGACGCCGTCCGACGGTGAGAAATATTAGTCGCTAATTCTTGAAACGAAGTATAAACGAAATTGCGATATGGATCTGCGGAAGTTCCAATGTCGAAACCATCGGCAATTAAGTATTGAGTGGAAACAGCAACCGCTTTCATATCTACCTTTCCAGATAAATACAAATAAGTTCCCAATAGATTTCCATGACGATTTTCTTCAGCGGTCCAATTGCGAATCCAACGCGTCCAGCCATCGTTTTGATCTACCTGATTCACGGTATCCATTGCTAATAACCAAGATTCATACGTAGGCAAAGCCTCTTCTGTTATCGTATCTCCTACTAAAACAGCCCAATAATCATATGGCAATTCATTCGCCGCTTCTTGCAAGGCTTTCACATCCGAAAAGAAAGACTCTTTTGTCGAATCAGGTAACATGTCTGCTGGCTGCCAATTGGTCTCGATCGGGACTAAATAATCCTTCACATAGGAGTCCATATTTTTGGCCAATTCAGTCATGACCTCTAAGCGTGTGTGAAATTGCGACATTGGTTTCTTGGTTAAAATTTTAGCACTCGAAGATAGTAAAAAATCCTTATTTAACCTCCCAAATACGCAATTCCTTTACCCTGAGCTCACCACCTAACGATACTAATCGTACCGATTCTTTTTTCTTCGGGAAACGTAAAGAGCTAATGGCAACTACGCCATCCTGAGCTAATAATTCCAATGTTGAGCGATCCACCACTAATTGCATTACTTTGTCCTCACCTGGGATAAAAGGAGCTGATTGAATCATATCAAAGCCAGGAGCTGGTACTACACCACTCAATCGGCGATCAATAAACCAATCTTGACTCTTTTCGTCAAAACCAATACGAGTTAATTCTGGATTCTCTTTCGCCTCATCTCCTAGCTCAATACCCCATTGTTTCGCATTCGTGGCATCTACTTTTAGCTCAATGACATAGGTTTTACTTTGCAGAAATTTCATACCAGATAAGGTCTTGCTACCTTTTAAGACTACATTTTTCGCCTCAAAACTAGGTTTTTCCTTGGCAAAATCTGGTTTCAATACTTGACGCAATTTCAAACCCTGTGAAGTATGCTCAAGCGAAAGTGTTCTTGCTAATGACATTTGACCTTTCCAAGGGAATGTTGGCTGCTCTTTGGCATAGGACCAACTTAACATCCAGCCTAACCAAAACGTCTCTTTATTTACTGTGTTATAAAAAGGAATCGCAGCATAGAAATCACGTCCATAATCGACGTAATTCACCTGCTCTTTAGGCGCATCATTGACAAAGGTTTTTCCATCAAAATCTCCCACAAAATACTGCATACCTACGGCCTTTTTATAGGGCCCTTGACTTGATAAGGCTAGCACCCATTTCGATTCTTTGGAATGTTGCACCGGTAATTCTAACAATGAGGGACATTCCCAAATCATATCTACATCTCCCTGCTTCCCAAATTCACTTAACAGATTCCAATGGATCAAATCCTTAGAACCATAAAACTGAAC
>JBJTMW010000290.1:0-4676 GCA_046070715.1 Aquirufa sp.
AGGAGCCGTCACTAAAGCACCATGTATGATGAACATCAAATTCATAGTTCCCGCTTCCTCCACATATTGATGTGTGGCTGCATCCGTCCAAATAATTTGATCATAGCCATCCTTATTTGCTTGAACCGTCGGATACAAAGATCCACCATAATTACCCGCATTCTTCGCAAAACCCACGCCGCCTTTCGCAGCACGAATATATTCCGTCTCAACGCGAACGCGCAATGGCTTGGAATAATACGATCCTACCGGGCAATTAAAAATAATAAACTTGTACGTCGTCGATGGAGAAACCCCTACATACTCATCTGTGGCAAACATAAAAGGGCGAATATACAAAGAGCAACCCTCTTTATCTGGCACCCAAGCATTATCTAACTCGATTAATTGCTTTAAGCCACCTAGGAAAATCTCTTCCGGTACTTCAGGCATACACATCCGAACCGCCGATTTATTAAAGCGCTTCATATTCTCCTCCGGACGAAACACTAATACCTCCCCATTCTTCGAGCGATAGGCTTTCATGCCTTCAAAAATAGCCTGTCCATAATGAATTGACATCATGGCTGGTTGATACGAAAGGGGACCATAGGGTTGAATAGTGACAGATTTCCAAGCGCCATCCGCATATTCCGCGACGAGCATGTGATCAGCAAAACTGCGGCCAAAAGCCAAATGGTCAAAATCAACCTCGCTCAAGCGAGATGTAGGCGTTTTTTGAATGGTAATTTGCATACGTTTTTGTTTCTACTTGCCGGAATTCCAAGGTATCTCAGGAATATCCAATGAATGGTGCAAATAACGGCACATCATAAATAAGTAATCTGATAATCTATTCAAGTACGCGATCGCAGTCGCATAATCTTCTTTTTCTTCTTCCTGTACCCAGCGTATCAAGCTGCGTTCCGCACGCCGACAAACGGTGCGGGTGATTTGAGCAGCGGCGATTAATGGATGCCCGCCCGGCAATATAAAAAAGCGCATAGGCGCTATTTTGCCATCAATTTCATCAATCATTTCCTCTATTGCCACGATATCATGCAAGGAAATCAGCTTCATATTGCCTAAGTATTCTTTGGAATCACTCGCTACGTGAGCACCCAAAACGAACAAACTCGACTGAATGGACTGCAATTTTTCCGCCAGCGGCTTTTCTATTTGACAAACCAAGGCTCCAATATGACAATTCAATTCATCAATATCCCCGATCGCGTCCATCCGAACGTTCGACTTTGACACTCCTTTACCATCCGCTAAGCGGGTAAATCCACCATCACCATTCTTCGTATAGATCGCCATTATATCTGGGTTATCTACAAAAATAATAGAAATAAAGATTAGGTCGGTATGATTTTCAAAACTAATTTTGCAGACATTTTATTCAACTATGTCGATAGACCATTTTGCATCTCGAGTTTGGCGAATTTTGTCCATGGTGGCATTCGGAATCTCCTTGTTATTTATTTACCGAGGACTTCCAGATCCTACGGCGGTGCATTTTGGGGAAACAGGCAGAGGTGATGGTTTTTTGCCCAAAGAGGAGATATTCTACCTTGTGGCCGGAATTATCACCGTATTGAATGTTTTGAGTTTGCTTTTAATTAAAGCAATCGATAAAATCCCAACAGAAAAATGGGCTCAAATTTTACCTGTATTCGCAGAAAAAGGTGAAACAACGATTAAAAGCACCTTTATCAATTGGTTACATTTTCTTCCAGCGGTCATCAACACCTACCTCATCCTAGTAATGCGGGCCTTATTAATGTTAAACGACGAAAGAACCAACCAAACAGATTACAGCTACATCCCTTCCCTAGGGATCGTTTTTCTTTTAATTTGGATGATCTACCTGCCCGTTCGTCTTTTCGCGAGTCCTAAATTCGAAGCGGAACAATGAACATTCAAATGCCGAATCTTCCCATTCAGGCCTTTGATTACCCCTTACCTGAATCGAAAATAGCGCAATTTCCGCTAGCTAATCGCCACGATTCGAAGCTTTTAGTTTACAAGGAAGGCAATCTCCAGCACGATTCTTTTCGAAACCTAGCTGATTTTCTACCGGAGGATTCCTTATTAATTTTCAATAATACCAAAGTTATTCCCGCCCGCATTCCTCTTTTGAAAGAGAATGGCGTGGCCATTGAACTCTTTTTATTGCATCCTATTTCGGATGCAGCTCCCACCGAGCAACTGATGGAAAGCAAGGGAGAGATCGTTTGGGAATGTTTAGTGGGAAATAAGAAGCGTTGGAAAGAAGGGGATGTTTTAAAAAGAGGCGCATTAACCTTTTCGTGGGTGAATCGCGAGGAAAATCACATTCGAATTACGTGGAATACGGACCAACCTTTTGCTGAGATTTTGGAAGAAATCGGCAAAATTCCACTCCCACCTTATATGGAAAGGGATACCGAATTAAGCGACAGCGATCGCTACCAGACACTTTTCTCAGAAAAATTGGGAGCTGTAGCGGCTCCTACGGCTAGTTTGCATTTCTCTGAAGAGGTTTTAGCTGATTTAGATCGACGTGGCATTCAAAAGACCTACCTCACCCTGCATGTGGGCGCTGGCACTTTCTTACCTGTGAAGGATGACGATGTGAGTAAACATCCCATGCATCGGGAGCAATTAGTTTTCACTCCAGAATTAATCAAAACCCTTTTAGCGCATCAAGGACCATTCATTCCCGTGGGAACGACGGCTTTGCGAGCTTTAGAAAGTTTGTATTGGAGCGGCATTTGGCTACTTGAAAAGAGACCGATTGAAAATGGGGTTTTAATCATCCCAAAAGAATTCGCATATGAGGCACGATCTCCTATAAGTAACAAGGACTCACTTGAAGCTGTTTTACATTATATAGAATCCCAACATCTAACCCATTGGGTCGCTGAAACCGAAATTCTGATCATGCCAGGTTCCCCCTTGCATTTCTGTGACGGCATCGTCACGAATTTCCACCAGCCTAAATCCACGCTTTTAGTGTTAATCGCGACCTTGATTGGGGAGGATTGGAAGATGGTCTATGACACGGCTTTGGCAAACGATTACCGCTTCCTTAGTTATGGCGATTCGTCTCTATTATTTAAAAAGAAGGATATTTAGTACTTTTGCAAAAAAGAAATCATTATGACAAATTTCATTGAAGAATTACGTTGGAGAGGGATGTTACACGATATGATTCCAGGTTTAGAGGATCAGTTAGCCAAAGAAATGACGACGGCTTATATCGGTTTCGATCCTACTGCACCGAGTCTTCACATTGGAAATTTAGCGGCGATCATGCTCCTAAAGCATTTTCAATTAGCAGGTCATAAGCCGATTGCTTTAGTGGGTGGCGCCACCGGTATGATCGGGGATCCCTCCGGTAAATCAGCTGAACGAGATTTTCTTTCAGAAGATACCTTACGCGAAAATCAAGTAGGTATTCAAGCACAACTGGAGAAATTCTTAGAATTCCACAGCGGAGCTAATTCGGCTGAAGTAGTTAATAATTATGATTGGTTCAAGGAATTCAGCTTCCTAGGTTTCCTACGTGAGGCTGGTAAATTCTTAACCGTTAATTATATGATGTCCAAAGACTCTGTTAAGAAGCGCCTAGAAACCGGCATTTCGTTCACGGAGTTCTCCTACCAATTATTACAAGGATACGATTTCTACCATTTATATAAGCACAAAAATGTGCGCCTTCAAATGGGTGGTTCTGATCAGTGGGGAAATATCACTACCGGAACAGAAATCATCCGTCGTAAGGAAGGTCACGATGAGGATTCAACCGAGCGTGCGGCCTTTGCTTTGACCACTCCTTTAGTAACTAAAGCGGATGGCACGAAATTTGGTAAGTCTGAATCAGGCAATGTTTGGCTAGATGCTACAAAAACATCTCCATTTGCTTTCTACCAGTTTTGGTTAAATGCTGCCGATGCAGACGTCCCACGCTTAATCCGCGTATTCACCTTATATACAAAGGACCAAATCGAAGAAATGGAACGCGCACATGCTGAAGCACCACACTTGCGCATCTTGCAAAAAGCCGTGGCTGAAGAAGTAACCACGCGCGTTCATGGTGCAGACGTATGTGCTCTCGTTATAGAAGCTTCTGCCCTACTCTTTTCTAAAGATGCTGTTGAATTACTAAGCAATGCATCAGATGCCTTAATTGCACAATTACCCGTTTACGAAGTACCAACTTCTTTATTATCTGAATGCCAAAACCTCACCGACCTTATCAGCGTAGGAACAGAAAACTTAATTTGTTCTTCTAAAGGTGAAGCGAGAAAAGCCATCCAAGGCAATGCGATCAGTGTAAATAAGGTTAAAATTACGGACCCTGCTTCTCCCTTGAATTTTGCCAAAATCAAAGGACAATTCTTATTAATCGGCAACGGAAAGCAGAAAAATTATATTTTATCCTTCAAATAGTCTAGGATTCGAGTTATCCACAAAAAAAAATAAAAAATTTAGTGCACAGGTTTGTAGAATATAAAATAATCCTACATCTTTGCACTCCCAATCGCTAAGAACAAAAGGTTTTTAGCACAAGGCTGAGAGATTAGACGGTGATTAGATTCACGACAGAGCGGGTTGCTTTGTTGGTTTAATTTTAAGGCGCAAGAGTTCTTTGACGTGTTGATAGAAATAAAGAAGAGATACTGTGTTTAAATCACAGTGTCGAAATAGTA
>JBJTMW010000291.1:0-7749 GCA_046070715.1 Aquirufa sp.
GAATTCGAACTCATCGGTTTGAATTTTTCCGCTTATGGCGCTTCCTTTGTGTATGTGGATCGTACGGGTGAACCTGTGGCCCCATTGTATAATTATTTGAAACCTGCTACTGTACCATTTCCCTATGCGGATTTTGGGGGAGAAGCGGAATTTGCGCGCAAAACGGCATCGCCCATTTTAGGGAATTTGAATTCCGGATTACAGGTGTATGCGGCACGTTTAAAGCCATTTTGGCCGGAAGTTTTTAAAGCGTTTCATTTCCCTAATTACTTAGCTTCTCTATTTACAGGTAAGTTTTTGTCTGAGATTACCTCCATCGGTTGCCACACCGCTTTATGGGATTTCGATAAAGGACAATACCATCCTTGGGTTTCAGCGATTGAAGATCGTTTGGCTCCTGTTTCTGCTGCGGGTTTTATCGCCATAGATGGAATAAATTACGGGTTCGGTCTACATGATTCCTCTGCCGCTTTGGTCCCCTATTTACGGAGTATTTCGGAGGAATTTGTGCTTTTGTCGACGGGTACCTGGTGCATTGCGATGCATCCTTTCAACGAATCACCCTTGACAGCAGATGAATTAGCGAATGATGTCTTGTGTTATTTACAGCCAAACGGAAAGCCCGTTAAAGCGTCTCGTCTGTTTGGGGGACATTTTCACGAGGAGCAAGTGGCTCGGATGGAAGCACATTTTGGTGGTTCATTTAAGGATTGTCGGTTTAGCGATTCCGTTTTCGAATTGAAACCGAGTGCTTCTTCCGTTTTCGAATGTGCCTTCGCTTCGCGAAATTTAGCTGATTTTGCAGATTTGGCTTCGGCGTATGACCAATTCATGGTAGATTTGGTAGGCCAACAAATCTTTAGTCTGAACTTGCTGTTGAAAGATGCATCTGTCAAACAATTGCTTGTGGACGGTGGTTTTAGCAAAAACGAATGGTACATGCGCTTACTAACGCGGGCTTTTCCGGAACTAGATGTTTATGCAGCAGAAGTTGCCCAAGCGAGTGCGCTGGGTGCGGCTTTGATGGTTTATGCGGGTGAAACCCCAACAGATTTAATTCAATTGAAACGATATTAGGATGCGCGTTGCCCTGTTTGTTCCTTGTTATATTGACCAATTCTATCCGCAAGTAGCGGTGGCGAGTTTGGAATTGTTGGAAAAACTGGGTTGCGAAGTGGTTGTTCCTACAGATCAAACTTGTTGCGGCCAACCGATGGCCAATTCGGGTTTTGCATCAACTACAGCAGGTTGCGATGCCAATTTTTCGAATAATTTTGCGGGATTTGATTACATCGTAGGACCTTCGGGTTCTTGCGTTTTGCACCTGAAGGAGCATCATCCGTCAGAGAAAATCAGGAATTCGGTTTACGAGATTTGTGAGTTTTTGACGGATGTTTTGAAGATCTCGAGTTTGCCTGCGAAATTCCCATACCGGGTAGGATTGCACCAAAGTTGCCATGGCCAGCGCGGTTTGCGTTTAAGTTCGATGTCGGAGCGAAATGAAAGGCCTTTTTCGAAGTTAGAAGATCTACTAGGACTCGTGGAGGGTGTTGAAATTTTAAAGCCGGAACGCACAGATGAATGTTGCGGTTTTGGCGGAACCTTCTGCGTAACGGAGGAAGCCGTTTCGGTGAAGATGGGACAAGATCGAATCAAGGAGCACAATGCGAATGAGGTGGAATACATAGTGGGGGCGGATACGTCTTGTTTGATGCATTTGGAAGGGATTTTGCGCCGACAAGGTTCCAAAGTTCAGGTGAAACATATAGTCGAAATATTGAATCATGCTTAGTCACGCTGAAGCTTCAGAGAAATTTATTGCGGATGTGGAACGGACGGACTGGCATGATGAAACCTTGTGGTTTGTCCGAGAAAAACGCGATAAGGCATCGAAGGTTTTACCCGAATGGGAAGCCTTGCGTGAACACGCTTCCCAAATCAAAGATCATACCCTAGCGAATTTAGGAAGCTATTTGCAAGCCTTCGAAGCGAAAGCGCAGGCGAATGGAATTAAAGTCCATTGGGCTGCAGATGCGGCAGAACATAATGCGATTGTGCATGGCATTATTGCGGCGCAAGGATCTAAAGTGCTTGTTAAGAGCAAGTCCATGTTGACCGAAGAATGTCATTTGAATGATTATTTGGCCAAAAATGGTATTGAAGTCGTCGATACGGATTTAGGGGAACGCATTGTTCAATTCAGAAATGAAGCTCCCAGTCACATAGTTTTACCTGCGATCCACCTGAAAAAAGAGGATGTAGGCGAAACATTTCACCAACATTTAGGAACGCCCAAAGGAAATAAAGATCCACAGTTTTTGACGGAGGCGGCGCGCCAGCATCTTCGAGGGCATTTTCTGGCTTCAGAAGTGGCAATTACCGGTGTGAATTTTGCTGTGGCCGAAACGGGCGAATTTGTCGTTTGTACAAACGAGGGGAACGCGGATATGGGGGCTCATTTGGCCAAAGTACATATCGCCTGCATGGGAATTGAAAAGATTATCCCGAAACGAGAGGATCTGGCTGTGTTTTTACGTTTGCTAGCTAGAAGTGCTACGGGACAATTAATCACGACGTATTCCTCGCATTTCCATAAACCTCGTGAGGGCCAGGAAATGCACATCGTGTTGTTGGATAACGGTCGGACACGTCAGCTCGCCGATCCGAAATACAAGAATTCGTTGAAATGCATCCGCTGCGCGGCATGCTTTAACACCTGTCCGGTGTATCGAAGGAGTGGGGGGCATAGTTACCACCAACCGGTGGCAGGCCCTATTGGATCCATTTTAGCTCCCAATATTGATAAGAAGGCCAATGCTGATTTGCCTTTTGCGAGCACGCTTTGTGGATCTTGTTCGAACGTCTGTCCCGTGAAGATCAATATCCACGAGCAATTGTGGTTTTGGCGGCAGGATTTGATGGCCGCCGGTTTAGCGCCGGTTAGCAAGACAATAGGCATGAAATTAATGGCCTTCATGTTAGCTAATCCTGTCATTTATCAGTTAGGCGGATCGATACTGCGCAAATTCGCAGGAGCATTGAATACACGTTTAAACCCTTGGTACAAACAGCGGGAGATGCCGGAAGCACCCAAGGAGAGTTTTCAAGAATGGTACCAGAAACGATGAGCGCAAGAGAAGAAATATTAGGGAAAATTCACGCGCAAAGCGAAATAAATCATCCAGGCGACTTTAATGGGGCATCGGAAGATTTTGATTTCAAGGCTTCGTTGGAGGTGGTGGGAGCGCGTGTTTTGACTGCAGAAGAGTTGGAAATCCAATTCCCCGGAAGAAGACGCTATGACAAAACCTTGGATGGCTTGAGTTTGGCTGAAGTGGACGTATTGGAAATTGATGGGGAGTTTGGCGTCGCGGAAAATGGGGCGATTTGGTTGACGGAAGAGGCATTGCCACATCGGGTGGCGCCATTTATTTGCCAACATTTAGTGATCAACGTTTCTAAAATAGTTCCGAATATGCACGTCGCTTATGCGGAGTTAAATAAGCCGAACTCGAGCTTCGGTTTGTTTTTAGCCGGTCCGTCCAAGACCGCGGATATTGAGCAATCGCTCGTGATTGGTGCACATGGTGCAAGGAGTTTAACCGTGGTAATCCGCGCTTAATTTTGTATTTTTGCTTCGTATGAAGCCCATTTTCTTCTTTATTATCTTGTTTTTTCAGTTGTCAGCGCTAGCCTATCAAGGTACGCTGGAGAAAATTCAACGCTACAAACCCTTCATCGATTCTTTATCTCTAGTGTACGGAATTCCTTCGAAATTAATTATTGGGGTGGGGATTTGTGAATCCGGTTTTGGTCAGTCTAAACAATCCATAAAGCAGAATAATTACTTTGGATTACGCGGTAAATACGTGCGTAAAAAGAAGTCGAGTTTTAAGCATTATGCGCGTCCTGAGGATAGTATGGTAGATTTTTGTGAGGTTTTGGCCAGTAAAAAATATTACATTCCGCTAAAAGGAAATCCGGATCCGATGAAATGGACGCGGGCGATGGCGAAGGCGCGTTATGCGGCGAATGCAAAACGCTGGATTCGATTAATGAAAAAATCCTTTACGTTGATTGATTAGATGAAAAGGTTTTATCTGTTTTGGGCGGCCCTTTGTTTCATTTTAGCGTGTTCTGCGCTGTATTTGTACAGTTATATCCCTAGCACCTATTTATTGGCGGACCAAGAAATCAAGAAGTTATTCGAGATTGTGACACCTGTCCAGAAAGTAGAGAAAATCATCGAAGCTGCTAAAATTGACACGATTCCCACCTATGTCGTCCCAAAGGATACGACACAAATGGTCTATTCTGCCATTCCTGAGCCTATTTTGCCAGACTCGAGTGTGGATGATTCCACGCAGCACCGGGTACTTTTAATCGGGGACTCGGAAGCCGGAGGGATGAAGAATGTCTTGAACGATTATTGCCAAAGCAACGGCCACAAACTCGTCGCCACCGTCGAATGGGCGTCTGCCACTTCCTTGAACTTTGCGAAATCCGATACGATTTCCAAGATTATCAAACGATATCGACCTAGTTTTGTGTTCGTACTATTTGGATTAAATGAAGTTTTAGCAAAAGATTATTCGACGAGAAAAGCGTTAGCTCGGCAATTTCAAAAGCGATTAAATGGAATTCCATATGCCTGGATTGGACCTACGAATTGGGGTTATGATTACGTCGTTACTGATGCCTTTCAAGCGGCGGCTGACTCCGCTGCCTTTTTCTCCTCTAAGCATTTAGTTTTACCTAAAGCAACAGATGGAAGACATCCATCGTTGCCGGGATACCGCATTTGGTTGGGGAATGTGGCGAATTGGTTGCAGGAATCGAGTCGTTGGAAAATACGGATGATGCCGCCAGTGCGGTTTGGCTATCCGAAAAAATACAAAGCAATTGTGTTAAATGCAGCAGATTATAGAGGTTATTAAGCAGGCGATTGGGTTGATCCCCTTTGAGCAGCTCCTTCGTGAATACCTGCTGTATTCCACGAAAGAGCCCTGGTTTTTCACGGAGTTTTCGTTCCTATTTACGTTCGGGATTTTTCTCTTTTTCTATGCGCTCCTTTTTACGCAAAATGCCCTGCGCAAAATCTATTTAATTGCCTTTAGTTTATTCTTTTACTATAAATCGAGCGGCCCATTTTTAGCCCTATTTGTGTTCCAAATAGTGGTGGATTTCCTTTTTGCGCGCAGAATAGAGCGGGCTGAAGGCACCTCTAGGCAGATTTGGATGAGCATCGCGGTTCTGTTTAGCCTTTCCTTTTTGCTTTATTTTAAATACCCTAATTTCATTCTAGAAAACACAAATTGGCTCTTATTGACGCATTTCGAACCGGTGAATTTGTTTCTGCCCATCGGGATTTCCTTTTATACCTTTCAGTCGATTTCCTATATCGTGGACGTGTACCGCGGAGAGATTCGGTCCTCCAAAAGCTTCCTTGATTATGCTTTTTACATGACCTTCTTCCCGCACTTAGTGGCAGGTCCCATTGTCCGTGCGAAGGATTTTTTAGGCCAAATAAATTCCCCTGAAAACCTGGATGCGCGTCGCTACAAGGAAAGTTTGTTTCGAATTGTGACTGGATTGATCAAGAAATTATTGATCGCTGATTACCTGGGGAAATACGTGGATATGGTGTTCGAAAACCCGGCTTTTTATACGGGAGGGGAGAATTTGTTGGGTGCTTTGGCGTATAGTTTCCAGATTTATTTTGACTTTTCTGGCTATTCCGATATGGCCATTGGATTAGCTTTGTTGTTAGGTTATCGCTTGAAGGAGAATTTTGAAAACCCGTATGGATCCGCGAATGTGACTGAATTTTGGCGTAAATGGCATATTTCCCTTTCCACCTGGCTGCGCGATTACGTCTACATTCCGTTAGGTGGGAATCGAAAAGGGGCATTTAATACCTATCTTTTTTTGATTATAACGATGTTAGTGGGTGGTTTTTGGCATGGAGCTAGTTGGCAATTTGTCTGCTGGGGAGCGGCGCATGGATTAGCGCTAGCGCTTCACAAAGCGGTTCATAAATACTTACCGGATGGCCAATGGATGGATTTTATTGGAGGCATTTTTACGTTTAGTTTTGTGACTTTCTGTTGGATTTTCTTCCGGGCGCGTGATTTCGATACAGCCTTGTTGATGCTGAATCAAATGGCTGTAGCAACTTCGAAAGCTGATTTTGTAGGTTTCTGGTTTTCTCGGAATGAATTGGCTATTTTGCTCGTGGCCCTATTATCTTGGACACTAATTCCGGGAAATTGGAGACGGAAATTGTTTGAAGGTACTTTTTATGTCCCGTCTTTCTTTTGGCTTTTCATCCTATTAGCGGCCCTGCAATTAATCATTCAATTCCGCGACACCTTAGTGCAACCTTTTATCTACTTTCAATTTTGAGGCATCTATTTCTGCTTTTCTGGGTGTTTGCGTATCCTCTTTTTGCCAAAGTGGATTCAACGGAAGTCTGTCATTCTTGTAATGTCATCCAGCGCGATGCAGACGTAGCCGCATTAGCACCTAAATGGAAGTCTAGAACCTTGAAAGTCCTGCATCTTGGAGATTCCCATGTACAAATCGGCCATTTCACGGGTGAGTTGAAACGCTTATTAGGTGCGCAAAAATCAGGTATTCAATTCCCCTATAGCCTCGCTAAAAGTGTCGATGGTTATGTTCTGAAATCCAAAGCAAAAGGTCGCTGGGATGGAACCTCCATTCTAAAGCCATCGACCGGATGGAATATTGGATTGGCCGGTTATTCTGTTTCCACGCGTGATAGTAGCGCACAAATCACCTTTGCCCTACGTGATTCTTTGGCTACGTTGAATCACATTCGGGTTTGGTGCAGTGCAGATTCTTGCGCGATGGTGCCTGATGTAGGATCAGAATTTAGGCTAGAAAAACATGGAAAAATCGAAAATGTGGCCTATTGGGATTTGAAAAGTCAGACTAACTTAAGTCAATTTACGTTAAGTCTTCAAAAAAGCGCTTCAAAGCAAGATGAATTTACCCTTCACGGGGTGGAGATTTTGTCCCATGAAACCAGTGTCGATTATCAAGATTTAGGTGTGGCTGGAGCGCAGTTTACACATCTGAAGTCTCGTGGGAATGTAGCTTTGGACCAAATTGAACTCCTAAAGCCGGATCTGATTATTTGCTCCTTTGGAACCAATGAAGCCTATAATGCAAACTGGAATCCTGCAATCTACCGCCAGGCGCTCGTCGAATTTATGGAAGACGTGAAGTCCAAATCCCCTGAAACAGTATTTCTTTTCACCAGTCCACCCGATACGCGCAGTCAAAAACGTATCCCCAAATTTCAACAGGAGGTCGTTCAAACCTTGTCTGAATTGCCAGCTGCGTACTATGATTTGAATCAGGTGATGGGCGGTTATGGTTCGAGCGAAGCCTGGGTGAAAAATGGATGTTTTCTAAAAGATCAATTGCATTTAACGAAAGAGGGTTATCAATTACAAGCTAAATTATTGGCTTTGGCCTTATTCAAATCCTGGGGTGATCAATCCGCATATATCCCCTTAGAAAATCAGGTCAATCAGCACACAATCAGCATCGGAATTACTAAATAATTCCTATATTTAGTCTAAAACCTGTTTAATCATGTCAGTTTCAAGAAGAAAGTTTATAGGACAATCTGTTCTAGGTTTGGCTGCATTTAGCATCGTGCCACGCCACGTGTTAGGTAAGGGCTTTTTAGCGCCATCGGATCAATTAACAAAAGCCATT
>JBJTMW010000292.1:0-4199 GCA_046070715.1 Aquirufa sp.
GCTGGGAAGTGCAAAACCACTGGGTTAGCCCCTGTTCCTGGCTCGTAGTTATTGAATACGAAAGTGTACGCATTCTCATTGGCTACTGCGTGCATGTTTTCTTCAAACTTCCATCCAAGAGTTCCAACAAAACGCGCAAACTTCCATCCAAAAGAAGCAAGCTCAATTGTTGCAACCAGTGGTGAAGAAGATTGAAGAAAACATGCACGCAGTAGCCAATGAGAATGCGTACACTTTCGTATTCAATAACTACGAGCCAGGAACAGGGGCTAACCCAGTGGTTTTGCACTTCCCAGCTGAGGCAGATATTTCTGACCTAGTATTGAAGAAAATGGGTATTACTCCACGTCCAGCAGGTGCGCCAGCTCCAGCGGCAGCTACTCCAGCAGCAGCGCCAGCAGCGAAGCCAGCAGCTCCTAAGAAGTAATCTTACAGCGTTTTTTAAGGAAGCCCGATCGTATTCGATTGGGCTTTTTTTTATGTCCTGAAATACTGGATGGTTTGTAGGATGGAAATGCTTCCAATTACGCCTAGGACTACATAATGAAAGTATTTTTCGGGAATGTAGGCTAGAAACTTTTTGCCTAGATAGGAGCCTAGAATGGCAATGACAAGCAGGAATGGAATGAGGATGAGGTGTTCTGGTAAGAAATAGCCTTGCAAAATGTAAACTACCGCCCTGCTGGAATCTACGCCTAAATCGATCAGAGCTGAAGTGGCAATGAAAATATCTTTTTCTAGGCCAAAAGCCGCCAACGTAATTCCTCTAATCGCTCCGCCTGTACCGATCAGGCCGGCCATAAAGCCAGAAATAACTCCACCCGTGTAGAGGTTGAAATTTGTTTGTTTGATTTTTTTGCCCGCCCCCGATATCAGAAAAATAGTTAAACCTAAAATGATTAAATTCATACTGAGCTCAATCTGTTTCAATGGAATGATAGACGTGAGGTAGGCACCTAAAACCACGAATATGACGGCAGGGATGCCTAATTTGAGGGCGATATTTTTGTGTATCCCTTTTTGGAACAGAAAAATCTTCGATAGATTACTGAATACATGAAAGACCGCCGTAATTCCTAAGACTAGTTTAAAGTCAATGAAAATGGATGCCAAAGGGACAAATAAGATCGAAGACCCGAAACCACTGATCGTCCCAATAATCTCTGCTAGCAAGGCTAATAAAAAGAAGAGATAAAAGCCTTGATTCATGTTTATTCGTCTTTGATGAGAAACGTGTTTTGGAATAACAAGATAGCCATTACGCCACAAAAGATAGCAGCATCAGCGAAATTAAAGATGGGTGTAGAATAATACGTTCCCCCCCATAGCGGAATCCAAGACGGCAAAGTACCCTCGTAGAAATCAGCAAAAAACATGTCGATTACTTGACCATGGAACCAATTCATGGGCGCCCCAGCTGGCGCATTATTAAACCAAACTCCATAAAAGACGGAGTCAATTAAATTACCAATGGCACCGCCTAAAATCAAGGCCACTGAGACCAGTAAGCCAGTAGGACTTTTCTTAACTGTCAATGAATGCAAGTAATAGCCAATCCCAAACATAGCCACAATTCGGAAGCTAGTTAACATGAGTTTACCCCAAATAGAGCCTATCTGAATTCCAAAAGCCATCCCCGGGTTTAAGGTATAATGTAACTTGAAGAAATCTCCGATGAGGGGAATTTGGCCAAAATAACCCGGCTCCATCCACGTGTGTACGGCTATTTTAATTCCCTGATCTAGGGCAATAATTAAGATACTTAACAGGAAATAGCAGTAATTTTTCATGCGTTGTTTCGGCGGTTTACTTCTTTTTGTAATAGGGCAAATTCGCGGGAGGTTTGACCCGCAATTGAACTATTCTCTTCTGCACGTCTAAACAAATACGGCATAACGGCATCC
This sequence comes from Aquirufa sp., assembly GCA_046070715.1. GTDB lineage: Bacteria > Bacteroidota > Bacteroidia > Cytophagales > Spirosomataceae > Aquirufa. Next base: position 1,905 of record JBJTMW010000292.1, read on the forward strand.
ACAGGGCCATAAGGAACATATTTAGCTACATTATAGCCAGACGCCGCTAGGTTATAAGAGATATTATCGGACATCCCTAATAATTGCGCAAAATAGATATTTGGATGATTGCTCGGGATTTGTAAGGCATTCATGGCATCACATAGGCGCAAACAACTAGCCTCATTGTGTGTGCCCATGCAAAAATGGACGTGATCCACGTGTTTTAAGCATAATTCAACGCCTAAGTCATAATCGCGGTCTGTATCTTCCTTACACACATGTAAGGGTTCAGAATACTCGTCGTCGTGGGCCTTTTGTCGTTCTTTTTCCAAATAAGCTCCGCGCACTAATTTCACTCCTAAGAAATAGTTTTCCTCCTTCGCCGCATCAATCGCCTCTTTTAAATTCGCCAGCATATCGTGGCGGTACATTTGGAAGGTATTGTAGATAATGGCCGTTTTTTGATTGTATTTCGCCATCATTTCATAAGTCAACTGATCGATGGTGGTCTGAATCCAGCTTTCTTCCGCATCGATGAACAAGCGTACGTTTAATGCGTGTGCTAGCTCACAAATTTCGATTAATAGGTCTTTGCTGTGGTCGAATAATTCCTGCTCCTCTTCGTTTAATTCCGCTTCGGTTTGTGCTTTTTCCAAAAGTTCCGATTGGAAGATGCCTGTTACTTTGAAAACAGCGAAAGGTATGGCCGGATTTTCAGCAGATTTACGGATGGTTTTTAGGATTTCTTCTTTGGTTTTTTGGAATGATTTTTCGCTTTCTTCTCCCTCCACCGAGTAATCCAGAATTGTCCCGATATTCGCTTTTTCGAGTTCTTGAATCGTTGATTCACAGCCATCTATGGTTTCTCCACCACAAAATTGCGCGAAAATCGTACTTTTTATGACTTTTTTGATCGGAAAATGCAGGAAAAGGAACAATTTGATGAAAAAAGTGCCTAAATTTACGAGCCAATTTTGGTTCATTGTGGCGAAAATCCAATAGGACTTCTTCAGCTGAAAATTGTCTTTCGAAGCAAAGGCTATTTTTGTATCCTCAAAAGATAATCTAGTAGAGGATGATGTTGATGATTTTTTTGTCATTTGTGCGAAAAATTGTTGCAAATATAAGTGAATTATTATCGATTGCTTAAGAAATAAATAAACAAATCAATAGGGGGCGGAAGTCCTCGTTAACCGTCAGATTATTATGAATGCCAATTTAGACATTGTACCGATGCAGGACTGGATTCAGACGAACGGCAAACCCTTGATTATCGCGGGTCCCTGTTCAGCTGAGACAGAAGAGCAAGTATTAGAAACCGCTCGCCGTATCAAAGCGGAGGGTTATGCTCACATTATGAGAGCGGGTGTTTGGAAACCTCGTACACGTCCAGGCAGTTTTGAAGGGATGGGAGAACCGGCTTTAAAATGGTTAGTAGAAGCAAAAAAAGAAACAGGATTACCATTAGCAATTGAAGTAGCTACTCCGGAGCACATCGAATTAGCCTTGAAATACGGCGTTGATGTTCTATGGATTGGTGCTCGTACAACGGTTAACCCTTTTAACGTACAAGATTTAGCGGATGCTTTGAAAGGAGTAGACGTTCCTGTATTAGTAAAGAATCCGGTGAATCCAGATTTAGCTCTTTGGGTAGGTGCTTTCGAGCGTCTTCAAGGATCAGGTATCAAGAAATTAGGGGCTATTCACCGTGGTTTCTCGAATGCACAAGAAACAAAATACCGTAACTCACCTATGTGGGCGATGGCAGTTGAATTAAAGCGTTTGTTCCCTCAAATGCCTTTGATCGGTGATCCATCTCACATGGCTGGAAAGCGTGCGTTATTGATGGAATTGTCTCAACGTATTTTGGATTTGAACTACGATGGTATGATCATCGAGACGCACCGCGATCCAGATGCAGCTTGGTCAGATGCTTCACAACAAGTAACTCCTGAGAAATTAGGCGAAATGTTACGTGACCTAGAAGTTCGCAACGCGAGCTACGGCGCTGACTTTTCTGACGAATTAGCAGGTCTTCGTGAGAAAATCGACAACATCGACCGCGAATTATTAGAAGTGCTTGCAGCTCGTATGTCAGTTGTAGAGAAATTAGGTGAATACAAGCGTGATAACAACGTAGCGGTATTGCAATTAGATCGTTGGAAGCAATTGCACAACGACCGTGCAAACCAAGCGAAAGGTTTAGCTTTATATCCAGAATTCGTAGAAGAACTATTCAAATTAGTTCACTTGGAGTCTATCCGTAAGCAAACGGAAGTGATGAATAATGCGACAGCATAATTAGATTAGAGA
>JBJTMW010000293.1:0-6444 GCA_046070715.1 Aquirufa sp.
AGCCAATCGACGTAATACTAACACTGCCGCAATACGCAACGAACGAGTAGGCGAATGTTGCAAAGCTAACATCGGTTCCGCCTGCCCTATTCTGCTCAAAGCTAAAACAGCGGCGTGGCGCAAATACAAGTCTTTGTCCGCGTTCGTTTCGATTAATTTCAATAATGACGGAATGGCTTTTTCAGACCTAATGCGACCTAAAGCCTGTGCTGCGAAGAAAGAAATACGAGGATTCGTAGACCTTACTAATGGGATCAATTGATCAGTTGCGGACCCATCGAAAATATCCCCTAACACTTTCGCCGCCTGTGCTACGATTTCCTCGTCTGAGTCCGCTAAAAGTGGCTGAATAGAAGCTGCTGCTTTGATTTGGCCTAATCCCCAAATCCCATGCACGCGGGCTAACTGATTCTCTTTTTGCTGAACCGCTTTTTCGAAGATAGCTGTCGCCTTTCTTTCCGCTAACTCATATTGTGCCTTTAGGCGGACGCGTTGATCTGCATAAAAAAGTAAGTCATATAATTGCGTTAAGCTCTGTTTAGCATAATCCTGCTGGATATATTTTTTTGTTTGTTCGCGCTCCGCTTTCAAATCATTCTCCTTTTCGTCCACATCGATTTTCCAGATACGACCATAGTTTTTTGTATCCCAGCCAAAAATCCAATCAGACGCATATAGGGCTCCTTCGGGACCAAAACGAATCCCCGTCGGTAAAATGCCTTTCACTACATCTTCTTCTGAATTGAAGTCAAACGAAGCGCCTTTCGGCTTTAGGTCAAAGGACCAGATGTGGGACATATTCGCATTCCCCACAAACTCGACTAAGAAGAATTTATTCGTCCAGCGCTTTCCTAAAGCCGTTCCTGGGTTCCAAAGCATCCCCGTAGGGCCATTGTGGAAATTACGAATCGGAGGAATGATGTAGGCTGCTTGGCCTTCCCAGCGCGGCACATACAATTTCTCATCCATCCACACTTTGTAGGAATTATTAAGCGGGTCCGTGTACTTACCGTATTGCCAATTTGATCGCCAGCCTGCATCGGAGCCCTCTACCACGTGCACTAATCGTTCGCTTTCTCCCGGATGATCTCCGTCGTTATCAGAGCTGATTAAATTACCATAATTATCAAAAACGAATTCGTGTGTGTTACGCAAACCACTCGCGTAGACTTCGAATTCAGAGCCGTCCGGATTCGAACGCACGATGACGCCTGAGTTCGGGTTTTTGTATTGTTTTCCGTCTTTGGCTGTGATATTGGCTCCAATATCTCCAATTTGCCAATAGATTTTACCATCTGGACCTTCCGTTAAACCGGACATTCCATGTCCTCCAAAACCAATGTGAACGGCAAAACCCGTCGAAATGGATTCCGGTTTTGTCCATTGGCCTCCTTTGTGCTTTAAGCGCATTAAATCTGGTCCAATAGCCACAAAAGCATCTTTCTTACGCACTAACAATCCGCCAGCCACATCGGTCACTTCTTCGTTAAAGCCGTTGAAAACGCGTGTGGACTGATCTGCATAGCCATCGCCATTCGTATCTTCTACTTTGTAAATTTCTTCTTTCTCGACTTTTAAATCTAACCAATCATGCGATCCATCGCCATTCATATCCGCTAACCACGCGTTTTTAGCCGAATTTTCTGGAGCAAACGTCCGGCGTAAAAACGCACGACGATCCTCCACCGTTTGAAAACCGATGGACTCGGTCATCCAATCCCGGTGACCACGGATATCAAATTCGGATCCTTTATTACGATTTGTACTATTCACGAAAATAGCCCCTTTATCATCCACCGCGATAGCAACCGGGTCTTGTAATAATGAATCGGAGGCCCATAAATCAATTTTTAGACCTGGAATTATTTTAATCGGTTGCTTGTCTTTAATGGCTTTGGCATTCTCAAACACTTTCGATTGATCCTCGTAAATGATTTTAAATGTGTCATCTTTGCCTTGTTTACTACACGAAAACAGGGATAAAGCGGTGCAGGAAAGTAAAATGATTCGTTTCATAGGTTGTATTAATTTTCTTCATCCATCAAGCTTCGGCGTTGTTTCGCGGCTTGTTTGGTGGTCTTAAATCGATAATTAAAAGTCAAATTCACCGAAGTTAATCGTCCTTGAGATTCTCCACGGGTGTAGAAACCGGAGCCATCTGCCGGTGCTAAGTAGCGTGATTCGTAGCGATTAATTCGGGAGTTAAAGATATCTAAAATACTTAAACTAAGTGTGCCGTTTCCTTTCAAAATATCTTTAGAGGCAGATAAATCCATCCATGCCATGTAACCTCTGCTTCCTTGTGGCGTCTGTTGAGGCGCCTCATAATTAGCCCGAATTTGAAGGTCCGTAGCGCCTAGTTTGATACGTGAACTATGTCTGGCAAACCAGGAATAGGTGTCGCTTTGAAAAGCTGCATTCACATTAGAGGCATCTGTAATTGCTCTAAACGCATTAAAACTAAGGTCTGCTTTATAGATTTTGTAAAAATTCCAGGAACTTGCGATTTCAATTCCCATCGATTTTTGATCAGCTAAATTAGTTGGAAGCGTCCTCGAAAAACCTAAGGTGTCCACCGATCGGAATCGGTCGATTTTGCCAAAGGTCTGGCGATAATAAATCGATGAACTAATGCTCCCTTGATCGAAGTATTTTAAGTGCCCTAGATCGAATGAATTTGTGAATTCAGGATTCAGATTCGGATTTCCAGAGAAGAAATTTCGGTTATCGGATAAAGTCACAAAAGGTGACAGATCATTGTAGGTAGGACGTCTTACGCGCCTAGAATAGCTTAATTGGAATGAATTGTCTGGCGTGATGGTATAGGTAAAATGGGCGCTGGGGAACAAATTAGCGTAATTTCGAGGGTTCTTTTCTCCCGTTTGCTCCAGTTCTGTTTGGATGTCTGTCGCCTCGGCCCTTAACCCAAATTGATAAGAGAATTTCTTTACTTTACTCCCAAAGATCAGATAAGCAGCCGAAATATTCTCTTTGTAATTAAATACATTGCGTAGGCCAGGGACAATCGTAAAAATGCCCGATGGTTGCTGTTCGGTCACGATATAATCGTTAATCATGTTTCTGAAACTCGTCCTAAGACCCATTTCTAATTTAGCGTCCTTCCCTATTGGATTTACGTAGTCTGCCTGCAAAATCCATTGGCGTTCAAATTCGTCGTTTAAGGCTTTTTGCACTTTCGATTGTTCGGGGAATGCGGAGCCATCCGGTTTCTTGCCTATCTGGGTATAAATTTGGTCTGAGCGCTCCCAGTAATCTAAATAGCGTAAATCGGCGCTGAATTCTTGTCCTTTTTTAGCGAAACTTTTTTTGAAAGTCAGGGCGTATTCGCCATTGGGCTCCGTTTCTTTTTCGTCCTGTTGTCTCCATGTATCGGCATACAAGTTCGTGTGATTCCCCCGGTAATCGAGGTAATAGAAGTCCGAAATGCGTCGTACATCTGTCCGTCTAAAGATATAGGAGGCTGTTAAAATGGTTTTGTCATTGAAGAAATAATCGGCTCCACCACGCACGTTATTCACTAAACCGGTTACGTTATTGGAGGAATGTTGATCTAAGTAATTCGTTTGTTTGCCGGTATATACTTCTTGGTAAATACTGCCTCTTCCGGGCGTTCTACGGTAGAAAACGCCATAATTCAGGAAGAAATTAAGTTTATTCTTGCGGTAATTAATGATAGCAGTTCCCCCAAAATTCTCGGGATACCCTGTTGTGGTTTCAATCGCACCATTGAACCCTTGGTTTTGGTTCTTTTTTAATACGATATTGATGATTCCAGCCATGCCTTCCGCTTCATAGCGCGCAGATGGATTCGTGATGATTTCCACTTTATCGATGAGATTTCCTTGCAGGGATTGCAAGCCCGAAGAACCATTAATGCCGGCCAAAGTAGAGGGTTTTCCATCGATCAATATCCGCACATTTTCGCTTCCCCGTAGTTTAATAGCCCCTTCTGGGTCGACTTGAATCGAAGGTAAGTTTCCCAAAATCTCAGACGCCGTCGCCCCTTTATTCGCTAAATCCGTCCCTACATTAAAAATTCGCTTATCGAGGTTGAGTTCCATGGAGGCTTTTTGGCCCTTCACCACTACCTCATTCAGCGTCTGATTACTTTCTTTGACGCTAATTGTCCCTAAATTAATGGAGGTCGTAAATGACTGATTAGCCATCTTCATGGCTTCATATCCAATACTTTCGATTAAAACATCATACGTTCCTGGCGCTACTTCTAAACTGAATTTTCCCTTCTCATTCCCAATCGTTCCAGTCACCAGTGAAGTACCTTTAAAAAGACGAATGCTTGAAAATGGGACGTTTACTTCCCCTTGAATCTTAATTTTTGTTTGGGCAAATAAGCTTGAAACGCACAATAAGAGTAGTATCGGAAGGAGCCGAACGTTTTTCATAGAGGAGGTTTAGAATAGTCTTGTAAGATAGAAAGACAATTTTACATAGTTTATACCCTCCTGACCCGATTTTATTCTTATTTTTATATCACTAACAACAAGCTATGAAAAAACGATTCCTTCTTCTTTTGCTCTTCATTTCCTGTGAAGCGCGGGCGAACCCTTACGAGGCGCAAGCGAAACGCGTCACGATTCACCGGGACGAATGGGGAATTCCGCATATTTATGGAAAATCGGATGCAGACGCAGTTTTTGGGTTGATGTACGCGCAATGCGAAGATGATTTTGCTCGAGTTGAGATGAATTACATCGAAAAATTAGGGCGCATGTCGGAAGTAAAAGGCGAAAAAGAATTAGCTTATGATCTATATATCAAATTGTTAATCGATGAGAAAGAGGCCAAAGCAGAATACAAAACCTCTCCTTTTTGGCTTAAAAAACTCCTAAATGCCTATGCAGACGGAATTAATTATTACCTCCAAAAACACCCGGAAGTAAAGCCCCGTTTATTAACCCATTTTGAACCGTGGTATCCCCTATTGTGGACGGATGGATCTATAGGGGCCATTTCCACGGGAGATGTGACTGAACAAGAAACGGCGCTTTTTTACGGTTTACCTGCCCAAGTAGCTCGTGTAAAGTATCAAAATCCAGATGAGAAGCTGACAGGTTCCAATGGTTTCGCGGTAGGTCCTTCACTTTCTAAATCAGGTCATTCTTTACTGTATATTAATCCGCATGTGACCTTCTATTTCCGTCCTGAAGTGCATGTCGTAAGTGAGGAAGGCTTATCAGTGTATGGTGCAGTTACTTGGGGGCAATTCTTTGTTTACCAAGGTTTTAATCCCTACAATGGTTGGATGCATACTTCTTCTGAAGTCGATGTAGCTGACGCGTATTATGAAACGACGCGCTCGCGGGATGGACAGATGGAATACCTCCTAGATGGCAAATGGATTCCTTTTCAAACGAAAATAATCACTTTAGGTACTCGAAAAATCAAGGCCTATTTCAATCACCGCGGTCCGGTATTAGCTGCTAGAAATGGGAAATGGATCTCCGTTCGCTCGTATAATAGAGCACGAAAGAGTTTAATGCAAAGCTGGTTGCGTACGAAAACAAAGGGTTTTGCAGATTATAAACGGGTAATGGATATGCGTGCAAACACGTCTAACAATACGGTTTATGCGGATAATAAAGGAAATATTGCTTACTGGCATGGAAATTATGTGCCGCGCAGAGACCCCAGGAAAGATTGGGGCCTTCCTCAAGACGGATCTTCCCGTAAAATCGATTGGAAGGGACTTCATTCGGTTAACGAACTCGTGCATGTCTACAATCCGGTATCAGGTTGGATCCAGAATTGTAACTCCACCCCTTTTACGGTTGCTGGTGTGGCCAGTCCGCTTCGGTCTACTTATCCCGTCTACATGGCTCCTGACGGCGAAAATTTCCGGGATCGCAATGCGGTTCGTTTATTTTCGCAGGCGGGGAAATTGGATTTACAGAGCTTGATTGGTTTAGGTTATGATCGTCGTTTACTGGCTTTTGAAACCTTGCTGCCAGCGCTTGTAGTTGCTGCAGGCCAAGAATCGGATTTGGCAGAGGTGGTGAAAGAATTAAAAAATTGGGATTTTAATGCTTCTTCAGAATCCATCGCCCAAACGATTGCTGTTCGTTGGGGATTGAAGATCATGCCTAAAATACCGAAGCCTAAGCAATTTGGAGGAGAAACGGAGGTCGTGCAGAATATGGAAAACTATGCGAAAACGGGTTCGAAGTCAGAAATGGTTCAGGCGCTAAAAGAGGTAATAAGCGAATTGAATAAAGATTTTGGTACTTGGAAAGTAGCTTGGGGGGAATTAAATCGCTTTCAACGCATTTCAAACGACGACGCGCTGAAAATGGATGATGCAAGGCCAAGTATTCCTGTTCCTTTCACCTCTTCCGCTTGGGGACAACTTCCCTCCTATACTAGTCGCTCGATTCAAGGGTCGAAAAAGTGGTATGGAGTCAATGG